>CALMEH010000726.1 GCA_937863115.1 uncultured Acidobacteriota bacterium | reverse complement strand
CAGCAAAATCCGGAAGTTCGGTTGCCACCAAACAAATTGAAGGAAAAGGCGAAGGAAACGCCGAAGATTTTCAAGCCTTGATGGAAGTCGGCGAAGCGGAAGGAATTCTTGAAGAAAATGAACGCGAACTGATCGAAACGATGTATGAATTTTCGGAAACCCGCGCCGCCGAAATTATGACTCCGCGCACCGAAATTTGTCCTTTGCCGATTACCGCAACGGTCAAAGAAGCGCGAGATTTGATTATCGAAGAAAAATATTCGCGTCTGCCGGTTTATCGAGATTCGATTGACAATATCGAAGGCATAATTTATGTCCGCGACCTTTTGAATGTTTGGGCGGAAGGCAATGAAAATCAAACAATCGAAGAACTTTTGCGTCCGGCATTTTTCGCGCCCGAAACAAAATCCGCCGCCGAACTTTTGAAAGCGATGCAGTTAAATCACGTTCAAATCGCCATTGTCGTTGACGAATACGGCGGCGTTGCCGGACTTGTTACGGTCGAAGATATTTTGGAAGAAATTGTCGGCGAAATCGAAGACGAAGACATCGAAGCCGAAGAAATCATCGAAATTATCGAAAGCGACGACGGATATTTGGACGTTCTCGGCTCGACGGAAATAGGCAAGATCGAACGCAAATTGGAAATCGAGATCGAAGACGACGATTTCACGACCATTGCCGGACTCGTCATCAGCGAAGCCGGATATGTCCCGAAAGTCGGTGAAAAACTTTCATTTCGAGGCATTGATGTCGAAATTTTAAAGACCGACGAAAAACGCATAAATCTTTTAAGAATCAGAAAAGCCGAAAATGAACCAACCGAAACCGAAGACTAAAAAAAACTGCGAATCGTGCGGTGAAAATTTCGATTGCGGCGCAAACGCTAAAAAATGCTGGTGTTTTGAAGTTGATTTGAGCACAGAAGTTTTGAAAAATTTAAGCGAAAATTTTAAGAGTTGTTTATGTCCTAATTGCGTTCGGAGTTACGGCTTCAGCCGTGAAAACGTCATCGATTCGTCAACTTGATTTTGAACGCGCAACTTGTATTTTTGCCAACACTAATCACGGCAGAAGCCGTAACTCTGAACTTTATGAAATTATTTGCCGAACTGAATAATGAAAAACACGAAATCGAAATCAAGCGTGAAGTTGAAAAAGTCTTTGCAAAAATTGATGAGCGCGAATACGAACTCGAAGCATCGGAAGTCGAGCCGAATGTTTATTTACTGAAAAATAACAACCAAATTTATCAGATTTACGTTGCGCCGAACGGAATTGTTAATCTCAAAAATCATCAATTTGAAATAAAAGTTACTGATCCGAAACGTCTGCGCGGCTCGAACGCTTCGGGGGCGAATGCGGACGGAACTTCGGAAATTAAAACGGCAATGCCCGGAAAACTCGTGCGGATTTTGACCGAAATCGGCGCGGAAATAAAACAAGGCGAAGGCGTTTTAGTCGTCGAAGCAATGAAAATGCAAAACGAAATGAAATCGCCGAAAGACGGAATCGTCAAAGAAATTCGCTTTTCGGAAGGCGAAACCGTCAACGCGGGCGATGTTTTGGCGATTATCGAATAATTTTTGTTCGACCGGAATTTTATTGGAAAGTGGTAAAAAAAACATTTTTCTATTCTCTTTTGCTTATTTTACCTCTTTTCACTAGTATTACAATGAAATTAAATCTTTGTTAAAATTGGAGAAAATATGAAAAAAATAATTGCAGTTTGTCTAATGTTGGTTTTTTCAATGACGGCTTTTGCCGATCAAGCGGCATATATTACGAAAGCCGAAGCAGAAAAAGCGGTTGCACTTTTGAAAGGTAAGAAGCAAATCAAACATCATTGCGCTCCGTGCGACGATAAATCAATCGAAACCGAAGATATTCAAACCGTCGAAATCTCGAAAACGGGTTATCAAGATTATTGGGAAGTAAAGGTTAATGGCAAAGGCGTTGATTTGGCTTATATCTACCTTGAAACCAAAAAAGGTAAATGGAAAAATGTTGCTATTGAATTGGATATTGGGGTGTCAGGCGTGCCGAAATTTTTGCCGAAAACCGCGAAATAATTCTAAACCGAACAAAGTTCAATTTCTTTTTAACTGAATAATCACAGTATCAAAAAGCAAATGTTTCAAATTAAGAAGCATTTGCTTTTTTTTTATAAAATTGTCCGCGCAACATACGAAAAGATGTTAATTTTTTTCGCATCTTTTCGCGTCTTTCGCTGTTAAAATCAAACACAAACCGCTAATTCTTGATTGACGTAAATTCTCTTGAGCGGCGACTGCAAATTTTCCATCAATTCGGCAAATCCGCGAAAAGTTAATTGCTGTGCGCTGTCGGAAAGTGCGATTTCAGGCGTTGGATGAACTTCGACAATCACGCCGTCTGCTCCGACTGCAATCGCCGCTTTTGCTGTTGCGGAAATCAAACTTCGCTTTCCGGTAGCGTGCGACGGATCAACAATTACGGGCAAATGCGTTAATTCTTTCGCAAGCGCAACCGAAGCCAAATCGAGCGTATTTCGCAAAGAATTATCAAAAGTTTTGATTCCGCGTTCACACAAAACGACATTTTCGTTGCCGCCGTGAAGCAAATATTCCGCCGCCGCAAGCCATTCTTTAATGGTTGCAGACGCGCCGCGTTTGAGCAAGATCGGCTTATTTGTTTTCGATAATTTCCGCAAAAGCGCGAAATTCTGCATATTTCGCGCGCCGACTTGCAACATATCGGCAAAATCACAAACGATTTCCGTTTCTTCTTCGCTCATCACTTCCGTAATGATCGGCAAACCCGAAATATCGCCTGCTTCGCGCAATAATTTCAAACCTTCAACGCCCAAACCTTGAAAATCATATGGCGAAGTTCTCGGTTTATACGCGCCGCCGCGAAGCATACTCGCGCCCGATTCGCAAATCGCCAAAGCCGTCGAAACAACTTGTTCACGAGATTCGACCGAACACGGACCGGCAATCACAATTGCTTCATTTCCGCCAATTTTTACGTTTTTTACGCGCACAATCGTTTGCGATTTTGACTCAACCGAAGTAAGCGGAAGCGCATTTTTCGTTTTTTGTAAATTTGTTTTTCCCCAACTGTCTAGCATAATTTTTTCCTCGTTCAGAGTTACGGCTTCAGCCGTGAACAGCCAGCGAAGCGCGGCTGTTTCTCACGCATAAATGCGTAACTCTAAACATCAATTTCCAATCAAATAAAATGTCGTCCAATTTTCTAAATCATCCGCGATGTTTTCCTTTAAAATTTTTGCGCCGTAAATTTCCGCCGCCCGACGGCTTCCGATTGCCGCATTTTCAGCATTGTTTTCTTCGATAATTCGTCGAATGCTCGAAGCCGTATCTGCGCCGATAATTTGTTGAATTTGCGCGTGTTTCGATAAAAACTTTCGACATTGTTTTAATGCTTCAACGTGCGAACGAACAGATTTCAAACTTTCAAATTCGGCGTTTTGAGTTCCGACCAAAACGTGCCGAACTTCCAAAGGCAATTCGTCTAAAACCTTCAAACTCGTTTTTTGCAAAAGACTTACGGCAATTTCAATATCGCCGACAATTTTGTTTTTGAGCGGAACAACGGCATAATTTGCATTTCCGTTTTGCAAAGTTTCAAACGTCGCGGCAAAATCAACGCATTCCAAAATCCGCGCCCGCGAACCAAACATTTTCAGCACGGCTTCTTCGCTGTAACTTCCCTTTACGCCTTGAATTGCAATTAAACTCATTGGTAAATCTCCGCAAGTTTTCCGACATTTTCGACTTGCAAACGTCTCGATTCGGTAATAATTCGTTTATAAATTCGTTCAAGCGCGTCGCTCGTTAAATTCTCATTATTTTCCGCGCAAACTCGTCGCAAAATCGCTGCTTCGCGGTCTAAATCAACAATCGGCAAACCCGCTTGCGCTTTAACTACGCCGATTTTTCGCGCAATTTTCGCACGATCATTTAGAAGCCGAATAATTTCGCCGTCAATTTCATCCATTTCGATTCGAAGATTTTCAAGTTTCATAAATTTAAATACAAAAAAGCCGTGAACTTTTTTTAAGTTTCACGGCTGTTCGTTTAATCTTTTTAGTTTGCAAACTATTTCAGACACAACTTAATTCCAGCCGACTTGGTAAAAAAGTAGCTAAAATAAAAATAAAAGTTGTTGCTGAAATTTTGCATTTTTTTTCGCTTTGAACGAGTCAAAGTAAAATTAGCCTACCGAAGTTTTCGGAGCGTGTCAAGAAAAAAATTAGTAGCTAAATTTTCCGAGTTCGACTTTTCCGCGAAAAACCCAATAGACAATCGCCGTGTAAGTTAAAACAATCGGCATTCCGATAATTGCGATTGTGAGCGCGATGCCGAGCGTTTTTTGCGATGACGCGGCATTGTAAATCGTAATATTGTATTCCGGGCTGATGCTCGAAACTATCAAATTCGGGAAAAGTGCCATTCCGAAAAGGAATACGAGAGCCGCAATCGTCGCGCTTGACGAAAAGAAAGCGTAGATCGGTTTTTCCTTGTAAATTGCTCGCGGAATGTTCGCAATCGCTAAAATATTTAAGATTACGGCAAGCCACGCAATCGGCATCGTTTCAAAATTTCGGGTTACAGCCGGAAGTTTGATGAGCGTAACGATCGTGGTTAAAACATACAAACTCATAAAAATTCCGAATGTTTTCCACATCCAATTTTTGATTTTTTGCTGTAATTCGCCTTCGGTTTTCATATACAAATAAATCGAGCCGTGCATAGCAAAAAGTGCCACCGCGAGAACGCCGACGAGCAAAGAATATGGATTTAATAATCCGAAAAATGTTCCGACAAACTCTTTATCTGCACCAATTGGCATTCCTAAAATCGAATTTCCGACCGCGACACCAAACAAAAATGTTGCCAAAGTTGACGCAACAAAAAACGAAACGTCCCAACCTTTACGCCAGATTTTGTTATCGGATTTTGAACGAAATTCCATCGAAACTGCACGAAAAATCAAGGCGCATAACAGAAGCATAAAAGCCAGATAAAATCCCGAAAAAGCTGTCGCGTAAGCGTGCGGCATCGTCGCAAAAAGTGCGCCGCCGAAGGTTACGAGCCAAACTTCGTTGCCGTCCCAAAGCGGTCCGATCGAGTTCATCAAAAGTCGGCGTTCGGTATCGTCTTTGACCGAAAGATGCAAAATTCCAACGCCGAGATCGAAACCGTCGAGAATTGCGTAACCTGCAAGCAAAACTCCCAAAATTCCAAACCAAATAATATTCAAATCCATCTTATTTCGCCTCCTTTTCTTTTTCGTCTTCGTCGCCCATCATCGAATATCCGGCAGGATTTGCAAGCCTTGCCGCCGCTTCCAAAAATCCGCTTTCAGTTGTTTCTGACGGCATCGAAACTTCTTCGGGTCCGTGCTGAATTTTGCTATTCATCACAAAAACCCAAACCGCAAAAAGCAAAATATAAACGAATGAAAACATAAGAATCGAAATCAAAACCTGTTCTCCGATAACGGCTTTGGAAATTCCGTCCGAAGTTCGTAAAAGTCCGTAAACAACCCATGGTTGCCGCCCGACTTCCGCCGCGATCCATCCGGCTTGATTGGCAATATAACCGCCGAGAACTGCGAAAATGAAAATCCGCAACAACCAGCGTTTTTCAAATAAAGTTTTGGTAATAAATCGAAAATATAAACCTAAAAATGAGATAAAAATAAAAAATATTCCGAACGCAATCATCAAATGATACATATAAAACGGAATCACGACGGGCGGACGATCTGCCTTCGGAAATTGGTCTAGCGCAGTAACGGGCGTTGTAAAATCTTCGTGAAGCAGAAAACTCAAACCGCCGGGAATTTTAATTCCGTATTTCACGCGCTCTTCTTTTTCATCGGGAATTCCGAAAATCCACAAATCCGCGCCGCCCTCTTTTGTTTTAAAATGTCCTTCAAAAGCGGCAAGTTTCGCGGGTTGCGTTTTGGAAACCGTGTTTGCTTGAAAATGTCCCGAAACGAGTTCGGCAAATGAAACAACTGCACCGAAAACAAGCGCAATCGTAAAAGCTTTTTTGGAAAATTCGAGATGTTTTTTCTTCAAAATATAATAAGCCGTAATGCTCATCACGAAAAATGCGCCCAAAATAAATGAACCTAAAATAACGTGAACAAGACGATCAACCGACGACGGATTGAAAACCATCGCCCAAAAATCAGTAATTTCAGCACGCGCATTGACACCTTCGCCGACAACGTGAAAACCTGCCGGAGTTTGTTGCCACGAGTTTGCCACCACAATCCAAATTGCTGAAAACATTGAACCTAAGCTCACCATTATCGTCGAAAAAAAGTGCATTCGCGGCGAAACTCTATCCCACCCGAAAACCAAAATCGCTAAAAATCCCGATTCCAAAAAGAAAGCAAAAATTCCTTCTGCCGCAAGTGCCGAACCGAAAACATCACCGACAAACCGCGAATATGTCGCCCAATTTGTCCCGAATTGAAACTCCATCACGATTCCCGTTGCCACGCCGAGCGCGAAATTAACAGCAAAAAGTTTCGTGAAAAACCGCGTCATATTTTCATATTGTTTATCGCCTGTTTTCAAAAATATTCCTTCCATAAAAACGAGTAAAATGCCCAACCCGATGGAAAGCGGCGGAAAAATATAATGAAACATTACCGTCAACGCAAACTGTATGCGCGACAACATTACAACATCTAAATCCATTTCGTATCTCCGTAATTATTGCTATATATTGAACTTCGATAATTCATACTGCTAATATTATAGTTTCAGATTGAAAAATAATTCTAATTATTATGTATGAAGATAAACTCCATTTTAATTAAGACATACTTATATTTAGCACACAAGCAGATAAGCAAAAATTATCTTATACTGTAATCTGCGACCTAAACCTCCGTTAATGCCTAAGTTAATAAGCATTCTTTTGAATCAATCAAAATTATATCTGTAAGTGCTTATGTTAAATGAGTTTACGGCAATAACAATAGAGAAATTCTTGAGTCGAACCAAAAGGCGTTTGATGCGTCTCTTTCAATGAATTTATAAGTTTAAATTCTTCGCCGAATTCACCGTGCATTTTTTCAGGATTGTAACGCATAACATCTAAACCGCTACATTTCAACGGACCGTTTTCGCCGAATGATGCGACGATAATATGTCCGCCGATTTTTAGCGAACGCATCACGAGTTCGACATATTTCCGACGGTCTTCCGCGTCCGTCAAAAAATGGAATACGGCGCGATCATGCCAAACGTCAAAGTGATTTTCCGGCAGAGAAACTTCCGTTATATCGGCTTCAATCCATTCGATTTGTTCGGATTTTTCGCCCAAACGTTGTTTGCTTTTTTCCAACGCCGCCGCTGAAATATCCAGAACCGAAACATTTATATAACCATTTTTCAGAAGATCATCGACAAGCGTCGAACTTCCGCCACCGACATCAATTATCGCCGCTTCTTTGCCGATATTCGTGTTCAAAATCATCTGCAAAGAATTGTCCAGATGTTCCCGAAACCAACTGACTTGGTGATCTGATTTGGTTTGATAAACAGTTTCCCAATGATATTTCTTGTCCATATTTTTTTTCACAATCAAATTATTTTATCGGCAGAAATAATTTAACTTTTTCCCTGATTTTCAAGTCATCAACGTGTCCGACAAATGTTTTTTTCTTGTCCGTTGCGTGAATATGCGTGGTGCGCGTGTGATGCGTGAAAACGCCTTTGTGTTTTGACGAGTAAAAACCTAACATTTCGAGTTTTTTATTCTCCGATTTGGTTTTATATTTCAGCATATCGTGTTTTTCGCGCGTTAATTTCGTGCCGTCGGGCTTGTAATCGTTGATGTGCCATTCGACGGTTTGAAATCTCCCTTTCAGCAAAAAAGGAAACGGTTCGGCAGAATTCAAATTAAATTTTTCGGCAGATTCGGCGATAAATTCCTCGAGTTCGTCATAAGTTTTAATCGTATTCGGAATGCTAATTTCACGCCATTTTTCGACATTTGCCCAGACGAAAAAGACGGCTTTGGCGTTCGGGTTTGTTTCGACTTTGACAGATTTATCATTCATAAAACTCGTCAAAACTTTGCCGTTCCAAATCATAATTTCGCCCGAAAGATTTTCCAAAGGTCCGACAGCGTAGAGATTTTTCTGCGGGATTATTTTGCTGATGTCGGTTTTCCCTGCGACATTTCCGGTTTCAAACATTTCGCGCATTGCGCCCGCGTTTTCGACCTTCCAAGTCGTTTTTTGTCCTAAAATTGTCATCACGCTGATTAGTAGAATGGCAGAAATTATCAATAATTTCGCCGGATTTTTTATTTTCATTGTTCTGTTAAAAGTGCTTCAATATCAGATTTAAGTGTTGATTCCAAAACGATTCCGGTATATTTTTTCGCCAGATTTCCGTTTTTGTCATAAAGCAATGTCGTTGGTAGAGCCATTGTTTCTGTTCCGACGTTCGGATCGTTGTCAGGCAAAAGAATCGGATATTTTATCTGATATTTTTCGATAAACGGCGCAACTTCCGCTAAATTTTCGTCCATTGTTACGCCGACCATTTCTACGCCGCGTTCTTTGTATTCGTTAGAAATATTAACCAACGAAGGCGTTTCAAATCGGCACGGCGCACACCAAGTCGCCCAATAATTAACGATGACAACTTTGCCGCGTTGTTCGGAAAAATTCCAAACTTCGTTGCTGTTAAATGCTTTAAGCGTGAAACTTACGCCCGATTTTCTTTTCTCGACCGAAGTTACGCCGAATTGCCACCACGAAGGCGGCGCGAAAAAATAAAGCACGACCGCGCAGGCTGCCAAAGTCAGCAGCCATTCCAATAGATTCCGTCGCCGAGATTTTTTATTTTTTGGAGTCTTCGCGTTCATATAATTTAAGCTCGTCCGCGCAACATTCCGTTCCAATAAAGTTGCGGTAAAACGTATCTTTTCACCAGATACATCGAATATCGTTCTTTATTTTGATCAAACGGAAAGGTTTCCTGCGGTTTCAGATCATAACCGAATTCCGCCATTATCAAACTGTCGTAACCTGTTACAAGCGGACAAGATGTGTATCCGTCATATTTTTCTGAAAGCGTTTCGTTTTTCATCAAATGTCGCAGATTTTCAACAACAACCGGAACTTGTTTGCGAATTGCCGCGCCGGTTTTTGAAGTTGGCAAACTGCTCGAATCGCCGAGTCCGAAAACATTTTTGAATTTTGTATGCTGAAGCGTTTCTTTATCAACATCAATCCAACCCGCTTCATTTGCCAACGCGCTCCGCTTGATAAAATCCGGCGCGGACATCGGCGGCGTAACGTGAATCATATCGTATTTTTCGATTAATTCTTCGCCGGTTTCAACCTGTGTGAAAATTGCTTCTTTTGATGCGGCGCGAATTTCCGTCAGGTTATATTTGAATTTTGTTTCGATGCCTGTATCTTCGCAATGTTTGGTCAACGTCGGCGCGTAGTGCGGCGAACCGAAAATCGTCGGCATTCCGTTGATAAATTTGACTTTAGCTTTATCACGAATGCCGTTTTTACGAAAATAATCTTCGGCTAAATAGGCGATTTTCTGCGGTGCGCCGCCACATTTTATCGGCGTGGTTGGGTGTGTAAAGATAGCGTTTCCGCTCTTTGAAGGGCCGATAAATTTCCCCCTTTTTTCACCCGTCTGATATGAATAATTCGAGCAAACGCCGTCTTTTCCGAGAGCTTCGGGCAAGCCTTTAACCTTTGCCCAATCGAGCTGAATTCCCGCCGCGACCACCAAATATTCGTATTCGATTTTCTTTCCGCTTTCGGTAACGAGCGCGTTTTCATCGGGCAAAAATTCTGCAACCCTGTCTTTTATCCAAACCGCGCCCGCCGGAATATAATCTTTTTCGTTGCGTTCGGTCGTTTCCTTCGGAACGATTCCGCCGCCGACCAAAGTCCAGAGCGGTTGATAATAATGTTTTTCGGAAGGTTCGATAATTGCGACATCCGAATTATTTTTACAAAGCCGCGCCGCTACGGAAATTCCCGCTGTGCCGCCACCGACTATAACGATTTTATGTTTTGTTTTGCTCATTTTTTACCTCGATTTTATTTTCTGTATTATTTTTCTTGTCGAACTCGACTTTACACGCACCGCGCATTCAGGTATCAAAACCGAGTTTCGGCAATATGACGAGTTGCAGCAAAAGCCAAAACGCGACTGCACCGATTATAAAATAAATTTCGTCCATAATTTTATTTCCTATCTAAACATCGTTTCTTTGATTATCATATAAATGCCCATTACAAGAACGAACCAACCGAAACCTTTTTTCAAACGATGCCCGTCAACAAATTTGCTCAGCCAAGTTCCGACGAAAATTCCGCCGACGCTAAAACCTGTAAAAATCAGCAAAAATGTCCAATTTATCGGCATTCCGGTTTGAATATCGCCTGTAAATCCGATAAGTGATTTCATCGCAATAATAAAAAGCGAAGTTCCCACGGCGAGCTTCATTTCCAAACCTGCAAGTAAAACGAGAGCCGGAATAATCAAAAATCCGCCACCTGCACCGACCAATCCGGTCAATGTTCCGACTCCGATTCCTTCGAGCAAAACGAGTCCGAAATGATGGTTTTTCGGTGGATTTTCGATGTTTTCCAATTCTTTGTTGCGTCCGTTTCCGCGAATCATCGAAATTGACGTAACGACCATCAAAACCGCAAAAATTAGTAATAATCCAACGCCTTTTGAAACTGAAAACAAATTGCCGACCGCAATTTCCGAAGGAATCCAAGGCATTACAAATGCACGAGTTACATAAACCGCTAAAATTGATGGAACGCCGAAAATAAAGGCAGTTTTGAAGTCAACCAACTTCTTAAATGAATTTTGAATTCCGCCGACAAGTGCCGTCGAACCGACTACAAAAAGCGAATAAGCAGTCGCCAAAACAGGTTCGACGTGCGCCAAATAAACCAATACAGGAACAGTCAAAATACTGCCACCCGCACCGATCAAACCGAGCGAAATGCCGATTGCCGCCGCAAAAATGTAAGCTAAGATTTCCATTTTATCTGTTACCTTTTCCGCCTCCGCAGCGTTCAAATGCAGGTAGATGATTTTCTTCCGAAGCTCTTTGCAACGCTCGATAAACCGTTAGAATATCTTCGCGTGTCGTAGATTTGAACAGTTTTGTGTATAAATCACGATTAACAATTTCCGCATCAACGCCCGCTTTACAGGCTTCGGCAACACTTGTATATTTCGGTGCATTTCCAAGCCAAGGATTTTCGGGAACATTTAATTTGTAATTGACAAACAACGCTTTCAAGGTGTCAGCGTGTTTCATTTCGGCTTGAACGATATTGATAAATGGACGCGGATTAGCGAAATCTTTGTTCACTTGTTCATAAATTGCGGTTGCTAAATACTCGTCATTCAACGCCAAAAGAAGTCCGTCAATTTCTTCCTTTTTGAGTTCGCCTTTATAATTTGCAAAATCGAAATCACAGATTTTGCACTCGTTTTCTTTCAAATCTTTCGGTGTTTCCATAACTTTTTTCGACTCATTTGCAATCGGTATATTTTCGTTTTGGGTAAAAGCTGTGTTCCGATTTTGACCGCAAGCAGTCAAAGTTAAAATTGCTAAAAATATAAAAATTAATGCTTTGTTGCTCATAAAAACCACCTTGAAAAGTGGGCGGCTGAGTTTTTTTACCCAACCGCCATTTAATTAAAGTTCCCGTTTTGAGAAATACCAATCCGTGTAATCGTAGCCTTCACCCGAACGCTTTTCAGCATCTTCGGTCGTGGTCGGCGGCGGAACAATTACTTTATCGCCCGGACACCAACCTTCCGGCGTAGCGACTTTGTTGGCATCGGAAGTTTGCAGAGCGTTGACCAGTCGAACAAATTCATCAATTGAACGTCCGTTAGTCATCGGATAATAAACCATCGCCCGCAAAATTCCTTTGTCATCAATAATAAATGTCGCCCGAACCGCCGAAGTGTCCGATGCGCTCGGCTGAATCATTCCGTAAGCGTGTGCAACGTTCATTGATAAATCTTCGATAACCGGAAAAGGAATATCCACGCCGAATTTTTCCTTGAT
>CALMEH010000725.1 GCA_937863115.1 uncultured Acidobacteriota bacterium | reverse complement strand
GTTTAATGCTGTTGCCAATCTGTATCAAACCTTTGCCGGACAATACCCTGAAGAAAAAGACAAATGGACGCAGGAATTGGAAAAATGGACGACCGAAAGGGCGGACAATACGAATGTCGAAGCGAAATACAGAGCGGATGCGTATTCTTCATTAGCTTCAAAACAATATACTTGTGCGAATGAAATTTCCGATACCGAAGCCGTCAAGAAAACGGTTAAGGAAGAAGGAAAAGACGTATTTAAATTCTCTAAACCGGAAAAGCCGGAAGATTTCGAGAAGTTCAAACAATGTGTCCAAAAAGGAACGGAATTAGTTGATAAAGCGGTTGCACTCGAAAATGATCAAGCAAAAAGTGTAATGACTGCGGTTATTGATAAAAATACTTCGGACGCAGATATGTCCAAAATCACCGAAACTACGCGAATTTGGGCAAAGGTTTGGTCGTTCAAAGCAAGTATGTCCAGACAAGCAATGCGTTTGGCGGATATGGAAGGCAATGCAGACGAGAAAAACTCGTTCAAAACTAAAGCCGAAGAACAAAGAGCAAAGTTTTTGGAGTATTTGGCGGTTGAAAAGAAAATAGAGACGGAAAAAGAACGCCGTCAAATTGAAAAAGACCCGTCAATGGCGAATGCAAATGCCGCAAACGGCGCGAATGCAAATGCTGCAAACGGCGAAAATACAAACACTAACAAGTAAAATTCAAAAACTACTTTTAGAAAACGCGGCACTCAATTAAGATCAAATTGAGTGCCGCGTTTTCTTGAAGAATAAATTAGAAGGATGAAGAATAGATTTACGGAGTAAAATTCTTTCATCCTTCAAAAATTATGATTAGGATCGATGACATTATTGAGAAAGTCGAAAGAAATCGCCCCGAATCGAATGTTAATTTAATTCGAAAGGCGTATCTTTTTTCAGCACAGCATCACGAAGGTCAAAAACGTGCATCGGGTGAACCTTATCTCGTTCATCCACTTGCAGTTGCCGATCTTTTGGCTGATATGCGTCTCGATGAAGTTAGTGTTTCCACCGGACTTTTGCACGATGTTGTCGAAGATACTCTGGTTGATTTGGAAACTTTGCGCTCTTATTTCGGCGATGAAATTACTTATCTTGTTGACGGTTTGACAAAAATCGCCAATATCTCTAACCTCTCAAAAGAGAAACAGCAAGCGGAAAATGTCCGCAAGATGGTTTTGGCGATGACGACCGATGTTCGAGTCGTGTTAATAAAACTTGCCGACCGGCTTCACAATATGCGGACGATGCAGTTTCTCAAGCCCGAAAAACGCGCCCGTATTTCACAGGAAACGCTCGATATTTATGCACCGATCGCGCATCGTTTGGGAATGGGTAAAGTCCGCAGTGAATTGGAAGATTTATCGTTTCAAAATCTCTATCCCGAAGAATATAAACGTCTTGCCAAAGAAGTTGACGTGCGCCGCCCCGAACTCGAAGCTACGCTCGAACAAATTACCGAGACAATCAAAACGAAACTGAACGAAAACGATGTTCCGTTCGTCAATATTGAAAGCCGCGTCAAACGCCTGTATTCGCTTTGGAAAAAACTTCGGAAACAAAAAATCACGATTGAGCGCGTTTATGATTTGATTGCGGTGCGAATTATCACGCCGAACGATAAAAAGAATTGTTATCTTGCTTTGAGTGTTGTCCACGACATCTGGACACCTGTTCCTGAGCGTTTTAAGGATTGGATTGCGATTCCGCGCGACAATCTGTATCAATCGTTGCATACGTCTGTTATCGGCGACGGTGGGCAATCGTTTGAAGTTCAAATTAGAACCGAGGAAATGCACCACATCGCCGAAGAAGGTGTGGCGGCGCATTGGAAATATAAGGAAAGCAAACTTGGCAAACAAGAGGAAGACGAAAATTTAGACGAACTTCGTAAAACAGTCGAAAAATTGCTTTTGCCGTTGGTTGAAAACACGGAAGAAACCGAAGATTCTCAAGATTTTCTCGAATCTTTGAAATTGGATTTATACCCGAAAGACGTATACGCCTTTACGCCGATGGGCAAAGTCGTCCAACTGCCGCGCGGCGCAACGCCGATTGATTTTGCCTACGCAATTCATTCGGCGGTTGGCGATAGTTGCACAGGCGCGAAAATTCACGGTCGAATCGTTCCTTTGCGAACAGAATTGCAAAACGGCGATGTCGTGGAAATTTTGCGGACAACCGGCTCAAAACCTTCTTCAGATTGGTTAAATCACGTTGTAACGTCAAAAGCCCGAAGCAGTATTCGGCATTATATCAGCGAACAACAACGCGCCGAATCAATCGAAATAGGACGCAAATTGCTCGAAAAAGAAGCCGAAAGATTCCGCGTTTCATCGAAAAAAATGCTCGGCAATGAGACCGAAATGAAACGCATTGCCAACGAATACGGACTTGGAAGAGGTGAAGATTTATTAGCTTCCGTTGGATATGGTAAAACCTTGCCGCGCAATGTTTTAGCTAAATTTCTGGGCGCGGAAAAGTTTGCCGAATTAGATCCCGAAAAGAAAAAAGAAACACGCTTTGAAACTGCTACAAAAGCCGTTAAAAAATTTATCGGTATGGGCGAAGATGCCATCGTTGTTAAAGGCGTAGACAATCTTTTGACGACAAGGGCAAATTGCTGTAATCCGCTTCGCGGCGAGGAAATTATCGGTTACATTTCGCTCGGCAAAGGCATTGTCGTGCATAATAAACGCTGTAAAAATGTTCAGCAGTTAATGATTAATAAAGACCGCATCGTCGAGGTCGAATGGGCGAAGAATGAAAAAGAGCATATTCAGTCAATTCGTGTGTTGGTAACGACGGAAAATCGCACGGGAATGCTTGCCGGAATTACCAACGCGATTGCAGAAATAAAAACCGGAATTCGTGATGCTCACGCCGAGGTTTCAAAAAATAATTACGGTTTAATTGAAGTTACAATCGAGGTTTTTGACAAAAAACATTTGGATAAAGTTATCGGCTCAATCTCACAAGTTCCGGGCGTGATAGATGTCGAAAGAGTTAATTCATAGAGAAATGAGAAGTGAAAAATGAGAGGTCAAAATCTCAACTGAAACCTCATTTTTCATTTCTCACTTCTCACATTTTGAATTTCCGCTCGTTTCTGTTAAAATTCGCCTTTTGCTTCAATAATAAAAAAGAAAATAGTGGAGAAGTGAAAATCTAAAAAAGCGATGGAAATAGTTGCCACAGAAAATGCGCCGGGCGCAATCGGACCTTATTCGCAAGCCGTTAAAGCGGGCGGAATGGTTTTTTGTTCAGGGCAGATTCCGATTGATATTTCGACGGGCGAATTTGTTTCCGAAGATGTTTCGGAGCAAACCGAACAAGTGCTGAGAAATTTATCGGCGGTTTTGGAAGCGGCTGGAAGTAGTTTGAACAAAGTCGTTAAAACAACCGTATTTCTTGCAGATATGAATGATTTTGCGGCAATGAATGAAATTTACGGGAAGTATTTCAGCCAAAACAAACCGGCTCGGGCGACGGTGCAAGCGGCGCGTCTGCCACGCGATGCCCGTGTTGAGATTGATTGCATTGCGATAGTTTGAGTCCAAAGTCTCAAGTCTAATGTCCAAAAACTTTTAATGTCATACCTTGGACATTAGACTTGAGACTTTGGACTCAAAAGAAAAGCCAAACGTGAAAAAAAATCTCACGCTTGGCAACCATTTTAACGAGTTAAATCTCAAAAGATTTACACAGCTTTGACAATTTTGCCGGATTTAATACAGCGCGTGCAAACTTTAGCGCGTCCGTTGCTTCCCGAAGGAAGTTGAACGCGGACAGATTGCAAATTCGGATTAAAGCGGCGACGGGTTTTGTTGTTAGCGTGTGAAACATTGTTTCCAAATTGCGGACCTTTTCCGCAGACATCGCATCGTTTAGCCATAATAATTAAGTGCCTCCAAAAGTAAATATAATAACGAGGTATTAAATTGAGTTTGTATTTGCAAACTCAAAAACTAGATTTATAGCAAATATTTTAAGGTTTAGTCAAGTAATGATAGATACAGTTAATTTTGAAGGAGTAAAAGCCATAGTGCGAAATACTAAATTTAATCTTGCAGCAATTGCACTTTTTGCCTTTGTTGCATTAGCTTTGACGGGTTGCCCGAAACCGGTAGATACCGGAAGACCCGGTGATAACGAAACTGCCGCAACCGTCAACGGAAAGGCAATCACGATGCAGGAAGTTGATCGCGCCGTGAAACAGCAGGCGCAAGGTCAAGAATCGAAACTTTCGCCGCTCGAACTCGCGGCGGCGCGTCTTCAAGTTTTGGAACAGTTGATTCAGCAAGAAGTTTTGTTCCAAAAAGCGGAAAAAGAAGCGAAAGTTCCGACCGAAGAAGAAATTACAGCGGAATTGAACAAACGTAAAACGGAAAGCGGTTTATCGGTTGAAAAATTTCAAGAACAGATGACGCTTGCCGGTATGGATGAAAAAGCCTTGCGCGATAACATCAAAAAAGGTTTGGCGATTAACAATCTGGTCGAAAAAATCACGAGCCGCATCGAACCGCCGAAAGATGCTGAAATCGAAGCTTTTTACAAAGGCAATCCCGAATTATTTATCAGAAAACGTGGCGTGCGACTGGCGGCAATTGTTGTTGATCCGACAAATAGCGGCGAAGGCGATAAAACAACGGATGAAAATTCGGCACAATTAAGACTTAAAGAACTTCTCGGAAAACTCCAACAACCTGCAAGTGATTTTCAAGCTCTGGTCAACGAATACAGCGAAGACAAGAGCAAATTTCAGGGTGGCGAAGTCGGATATTTTTCGGAAGAGCAGTTAAAACAAAGTTATCCGCAACTTGCAGGTGGTTTTATGAATCCGCAATTTGCCGTTGGCGGAATCACCAATCCCGTGCCGATTGAAGGTAAAGTTTTTGTCTTTAAATTGATGGAACGCATTGAAAAAGATGAGAATCTGACGCTCGAAAGTCCGAAAGTTCGGGAACAAGTTACCAAAAGTTTGATTGACAATCGCAAACAGCTTCTGAGCCAATCTTATGCGGCACAGGCGATGAACGAAGCCAAAATCGAAAACTTTTTGGCGAAAAAAGTTGTTGACAATCCGAACGAATTGAGCGGTGCGCGTCCTGCACCGACAGGCAACGAGAACGCGAACACCAACACGGCGGCGACGAATACAAATGCGAACGCAAACGCAAACACCAATGCCAATATCAATGTAAAAGCGGATAATAAAGCTGTGAATACGGCAAACGCTAATACAAAAGCCAATAAATAGGTAAAGAGCGAAAAAAAAGGTGAGAACTGAGAAATAAGAACTGAGAAATCAGTTCTTATTTCTCAGTTCTCACCTTAAAATTTTTATGCTATTCAGACTTTCCGACATCCAAAAAACATATAGCGGACACGAGATTTTGCGCGGCGTTACGTTTCAGGTCAATCCAAACGAAAAAATCGGATTTGTCGGACGCAACGGCGCAGGCAAAACGACGGTTTTTCGACTGATTACGGGCGAAGAATCGGCAGATGAAGGCGATGTCATTA
>CALMEH010000724.1 GCA_937863115.1 uncultured Acidobacteriota bacterium | reverse complement strand
TGAAGGTTCGCAAATCCGTTACCGGCGTGCGGTTAATTCGTTGAGTCACGTCGCCTTCGGTGATGGCGGCTTCCGTGCCGTTTGAATTTCGCAAATCGGCAATGTAGCTCGATTGATTGATCGCTCTGATAACGATGCCGGGCTGTCCTTCAATTTTAAAAAGCGTAGCAACTTGCGGCGGAATTTCCCCGAGCGTCAGACCGAAAGGTTGCAGAGTTTTTTGCGTGGTGCCTTCGAGCGGCAATTTTTTCGGTTCATCATCGGTCGCAACATTGTTCGACGGACGTTCGGAAAGTTTGACGAGAACGGTCTTGCGGTCGAGCCGTGTGCCGTTTTCGCGCAAATAAGTTACGTTGACTTCTTTATCCGGCGTAGTCGAAGCTACTTTTTCGATCAAATCCTGCGCGTTCAGCACCTGCAAACCGTTGAATTCGATGATGATGTCGCCCGTCTGAATTCCGGCAATCGCCGCCGCGCCCGCACGGTCGCGCACGTCCGTAACAATCGCGCCTTTCGGTTCGGTCAAGCCATAAACTTTGGCAAATTCGCGTTTCACCGAATCCAAAATCACGCCCAAATATCCGCGTCGGACGCGCCCGTTTTGCAAAATCTGTTTATAGACGTAACTCGCTTCGTTCGACGGCAAAGCAAAGCCGATGCCGTTATAATCGCCGGTCGTTGACGCAATCATTGAATTTACGCCAATCACTTCGCCGTCCATATTGACGAGCGGTCCGCCCGAATTTCCACGATTGATTGCCGCGTCGGTTTGAATAAATTTTTGAAACGCGGAATAAGGCGTTTCGCGTCTGGTTTGCGAAACAATTCCCGCCGTAACGGTTTGCTCGAGTCCGAAAGGCGAACCGATTGCCAAAACCCAATCACCGATTTCAGCACGGTCGGAATTGCCCAACAGCAAAAACGGCAAATCGCGTCCGGCTTCGATTTTCAAAACCGCCATATCGGTTTCTTCGTCCATTCCGATGATTCTTGCGGCAAATTCTTCGTTCGATTTCAAACGCACCGTAATCCGCGAAGAATCTTCGACAACGTGATGATTTGTCAAAATATAACCCGTTTTATCAACAATAAATCCGCTTCCGACAGAACCTGTCGGGCGGCGGTCATCGTCATCGTTACGGCTTCCGACCGGAATTCTTCCTTTCGTGTCAATATTAACTACTGCCGATTCAACTTTTCGGGCAACTTGGGCAAACGAAGCCGAAAGTCTATCCGCAGGTTTATCGGTAGTTTGTGCGGAAACGTCGATTCCGCCAATCAAAAACGCGAAAATCAAAAATAAATTAAAACGAATAACAGATTTGTAGTAGGTCATATAGTTCTTTTCCTTAACCAAGTAACAGTTTTTCGGGCAAGTTTTACTCGATCATTGCCGAGTATAACAAAATTCGTATCGAAAATTAAGACTTTTTTTTCAAGCCAGAACCGTAAACGGTAGTGCGCGGTTAATTCATTGATATTCTAAATTCATAGAAAATTACAAATTACAAAATTACAAAACATAAAATTATGGTTTTAATCAAAATTGTCATAAAACAAAGCAAATCTGTAATTATCAATTCGTTTAGAAACCTCGATAATTTTTAACAGGTCACTACCGCTCGCTGTTCTGACAATTCAACAAAACTTTCATTACGCCTTTCCTTTGCGCGATGTCCAACGCTTTCACGCCTTCGGATAAAGAAAGTTCTTCATTTATCATACTTTCAACATCAATTTTTTTATCGCGCAAAAGCTCTAATGCCGGAGCAAAACGCCCGCAACGCGAACCGACAATTGTTATTTCATCAACCACAACGCGCCACGCTTGCCAATTCGCCGCGCCGTGAAAAGTTGATTTCAAAACCAATTTCCCGCGCGGCTTTAATAAATCCAATGCCAAATTAAAGCCGGATTCCGAACCGCTGGCTTCAACCACGACATCGAAAGCACGTTTAATTTTCAATGCCTCTTTTAACAGAACGCCTTCGATGTTACGTTTTGCGAGCAACGAAAGTTTTTCTTTGTGTTTGCCGATAAGCGATACATTTTCGCTCTTTAAGACGAGAGATTGGGCGCAAAGGTTTCCCAGTTTTCCGTCGCCGATCACCGCAACGCGCATTTCGGGCGAGATTTCAACTTGTTCCGTTATCCCAAAAGCCGCCGCAAGCGGTTCTGTAAAAACAGCTTCGGCGTTTGAAACTTCTGCCGGAACTTCAAAAAGATTTCGCTCTGGCAAAGTCAAAAATTCCGCGTGTGCGCCGTCGCGCCCGATAATTCCCAAAACCGTCCGCAAAGCACAATGCCGCGAATCGCCCGATTTGCACAAATCGCAAACGCCGCAACCGACATTGATTTCGCCGACAACGCGCTTGCCGATTAAATTTTTATCCTTAGATTCTTCGACAATGCCGACAAATTCGTGTCCGATTGTCCCCGAAAATCCCGCATAACCGCGCACGATTTCGACATCCGTATTACAAATCCCCGATTTCAAAACGCGCACCAACGCTTCTGTTTCGCGCTTCGGTTTGGCGATTTCCGTAAGTTTTAATTGATTATTGATAAATCGTAAGGCTTGCATAAATCATTTGTCCACATAATAAATCTTCAAATCCTTCTCGCTCGTAATCAGCCATTTTCCATCCTTTTTGACGAATTGAAATTCTGATTGAACTTTTCCGGCATAAACTTTGTCGCCCGTAAAAACCCATTCTTTATCAAAAACGGCGGTGGCTCTTTCGCCTTTTGCGTCAGGCGTAACTCTCAAATTGCTGAGAGTTATTTCCATCGAATCGTATTTGTTAAAAGCCGCTTGTTTGTCTTTGCGAACGGTGGCGCGACTTTTTTGACTGCCGTAAAAACTTATCGAATCATCATAATGGCTCATTACGGAATTGATGTTGCCGTTTTCGGTTGCCGATTTCCAACTGTTAATCGCGTCTGTAACTTCCGATTTGATTTTCACGGCATCAAGTTCGGGAGTTGGCGTGGGCGTGGCGGTCAGTGTTGGCGTATTTGCATTTGCCGAAGGGTTCGGCGAAGTCGTGCGATTTGAATTCGGCGAACTCGTATTCTTATTTTGAGTTATTTCCGTTTGCTTACCGCCAAGAAAATACCACGCGCCGAAACCGCCGCCGAAAAGCGCGAGCATTGTCAAAGCCGTCAGAAAAACAATCCGCGCCGTGTTTGATTTTGGCGGCGGCGTTTGCGTTTGAATCGGCGGCGGAATTTGCGTAACTTGGCTCGATTGCCAATCTTGCGCTTGTGTCGGCGGGTAAAATTGAACTTTCTCCGGCGGGCTAAGTTTTACCCGCCTCTGCCGATCATCGAGAAAAACGGTC
>CALMEH010000723.1 GCA_937863115.1 uncultured Acidobacteriota bacterium | reverse complement strand
TTTAATTCGCCTTTCAAAAATTCCGTATCAACAGGTTTTTCTGCTTCGGGCGCAGTCGCCGCCGCAGTTCCGTCGCCGCTTTCCGAGTCGGTTTCAGCAGTTGCCGCCGCCGCTTCGGTTCCAACTTCCGAAACTTCCTGACTGCTAACTGCTAACGGCTCACTGCTCACTGTATCCAGCCGCGACATTTCGAGCTTCATCCGAATATTGCGGATTTGATTCGTCAAATCTTTTTCCTTTTCCCATTGCTCATTGAGCGTTGCCAACGCTTCTTCGCTCGTAGCGCGTTTGGCTTTCAAATCGTCCAGACGCTCATCGTGTTCTGCGCCCGTAACTTGTTCGCGTTCGAGCGAATCAATTTCCGAAGTCAGATTTTGAATGCGGCGAATTTCATCTTCGACCGCGCCCGGAGTTGCGCCTTGTCCAATGGCGACTTTCGCGCAAGCCGTGTCCAAAACCGAATCGGATTTGTCGGGAAGTTGTCTTCCGGTAATGTATCGGTGCGATAACTTTACGCATTCGACAATCGCTTCATCCAAAATGCGGACGTTGTGATGAGCTTCCATTTTGTCCAAAAGTCCGCGCATCATTCCGATTGCTTTTTCTTCGTCAGGTTCTTCGACTTTAACGACTTGGAAACGTCTCGCCAACGCCGCGTCTTTTTCAAAATATTTTTTATATTCTGCCCAAGTTGTTGCCGCGATTGTTCTTAATTCGCCGCGTGCAAGCGCAGGTTTCAACAGATTTGCCGCGTCATTTTGTCCAGCCGCGCCGCCTGCGCCAATCATCGTGTGCGCTTCGTCAATAAACAAAATAATCGGTTGCGGCGATGCTTTAACTTCATCAATCACAGACTTTAGACGATTTTCAAATTCGCCTTTTACGCCTGCACCCGCTTGCAATAAACCTAAATCAAGTGTTCTGACCGCAACATTTCTGAGCGGTTCGGGAACATCGCCTTCCGAAATTCTTTGCCGTCTGCGCGTCAAAATATCAACAATTTGGCGAATCTCGAAATCACGCCCCAAAATCGGATCGATTTTTCCCTCCGCCGCTTTCGCCGTCAAATCTTCGGTGTATTGATCGAGTGCTTTCGTCTTGCCTTTCACGCCGCTGGCAACGGGCGCACCGTCCGAAACTCCGCTCGTTTCGCCAAGCGCAACCGCATCACGCGCTTCTGATGAATCAGCCGTAATTTCTTCCAATTTTTGTGCCAAAGATTCGACCGAAATATGATTGAATTCACGCGAAGCATCACGCGCCAGACGCGCCGTTCCTTCGTTTGAAAGCAGAGCCAAAAGCAAATGTCCGCTTCTGACACGCGCCGCGCCAAAATCAACCGAAGCCAACAACCACGCATTTTGAAACCACGTCGGAAGACGGTCGGAAAGTCCCGGTGTGCGTGAATTTCCTGTCTTCAAACGGTCAAGCGAAGTTGAAACATCCTTCGTCAGACGGTCAATATTGACCTCGTAATGACGCGCGATTTTATGCAAATCCGTATCATTTTCTTCAAGCAATTTTGCTAAAATATGTTCAATTTCAACATCGTAATTCGTCCGCGACAGACACAAACCAGCCGCGCCTTCGAGCGCACCGCGACAAGTATCGTTTAATCTGCCAACCAAAGATTTTAAGTTCACGTTCATTTGTTTTTCCTCGCTTTGAATGTTTTTTCAAAAATTATTGACTACTTCAATTTTACTAGATTTTTCGTAACATTTCCGTCTTTATCAATCGTCAAATTGATTTGATAATCCGCATTTTCGGCTAAATTTTCGCTTTCCCAAGACATCGCTTTGCCGCCGATTTTATAAAGCAATGTTACATTATTAACGGCATTTTTTGCCGCATAAAGATTGACGCTTTTTTCTTCGCCCATTTTAAAGTCGCTCCACCAAAAATTGTCCGAACCGATTATGACGCGCACATCTTCGAGTTTTTGCATTGCCGCATCGCCCGAAAAATTTACCTTTACGGCAAATTTATTGGTGTTGCCTCTGAATAAAAAACAGCTTGACATCAGAAAAAACGCTGAAAAAATCAGCAGTATTTTGACGGAAATCATCTTCCCGTCGCTCCTTGCGCGAACGGTTTTTTCGTGATGTTGCTCGCCGTCAAAACCGCGTCCAGAACATTTTGCGTCGTCAAACCTGTCGGAAATCTTCGATATAAATTGATACCGATTTCGATTCCGGCGCGGTCGGATGGATCGTCCCAAGCACGCAAACCCGAAGTTGTTGCATCGCGCTGCGGACGGCTGAATCGCAAAAGCGTCGAACCAATTTGCTCTAAACCTGCGCCGTCGAGCAAAACCGAATCCGAAAATCCGGCGGCTTTACCGACATAACCGTAATGAATGTTTGACCAAACATCGTAATAATAAAGTGTCGTGTTGTAAAGATGCCAATGCTGTTGACCTGTCGGATTTCGTGGATGAAATCTTTGGGCAATGATCGGTTTATGATCCCAATCGCCGTCTTGACGCACTTTTAAACCCCAACTTATCAAAGCCGCCGAACGCGCAGACATTTCCATATTTATACATTGATCGGGCGGAATGCCCAAACCTAAAAGCTGTCGCCAAAATGGAAGTTGTTGATATTCGGCAATACAACTTTCGCCCGAAAAACTGTTGTTTTCGCGCATTCTCCGAACATCGTCTCCGGCAGCATTGTTTGCCATTTCGTCGCGCATATATTGGGCGATCGGTGTTAATTCATCTGTCATTTTCAGTTACCTCCTTTAATATTTTGATTTTTGATTTTGCCCTTGGATTTAATATCAAAGATCAAAGGTCAAAAAACTTAGATTTTAGTCTTGAATCTTTAAAATCACTTGGTCGTCATCTTGTTTGAACGGTCTTGTTTTTAAAAACGAAGTCCAACCGAGCATCGGGCGACGCATTGCGCGTGTTGTCAAAATCGTGCTTGGCACTTGTTTGGCTTGCAAAACAAGCTGAACATCAAAATCCAACTCTAAACTTACCATAAATTTGACGATAGATTTCATCGGTTTATTCGCCGAACCGTTTGGCAAAAAAGACTGAAATTCGTTGAACGTCAATGCGCCCAAAACGAGACGAAATTTCGATTGTTGTTCCCATACGCGGCTTCCGACGAGTGCAGTTCGTCCTAAATGGCTATTGTGTGCGCCGAGATTCGTAACACTTTCAGGTTCTAAATCGAGCCATTGCCCGAAAAATTGTTCGACACGCACTTTGATGCCGAAATAATCGCTCAAAATTTGTGATAACGCACTCGCCGAATGCGGTTTTTGAGCAATCAAACCGCTGAACGGAAGCAACGATTCGTCTTCCAAAGCCATTCGTCCACGAATTCCGCGTGTGCCGAGTCCGGCGAAATCGAACAAAAAAGCCGTGAAGTCATCTCTGCCGCGTTCGTAAGCCACGGGAAAACGATATTTTTCCCAAGCACGAAAAAAAAGCGAAACGGCGCGATGCGTGAACATATCCAAAAACGACCACATTGCCGTGTCGCCATAACGGATTCTGTCCATTACGAGTTCGGTGTAATGCGTGGGCAGAACGCCGGAAACACCGACTACGCCCATAAAATTGACAAACATTTCGAGCCGCTTTTCTTCCGTAAATTCATCGAAAGTTTCGCCAAATTCGTGAACTTCGCTTGCCGGAAAATTGAGTGTTACACGCGAACGAAAACGCACCACTTCCGGCTTTATTTTCGCTTCGCGTCCGACCGGCATCCGTTCGGGAAAAATCTTTTCGAGAAGCCGCACCGCTTGAAAAAATTCAAACCGGTAAGGCTCGTCTAAAAGTTCTTGATGTAGAGGTTTTTTTGCCATTTCACAAAACTATTATTCATCAAAATCCGCCGTTGCAAAATTCAGCCTTCGATTTCATAACCATTCGGCACGGCAGATGCGGCGATTTCAGACCATTTTTTTCACATTCGCTGTCTTTCCATTTGTCGTCATTGAGTTTATCCTTCAAATCGCTCGGCACATTATCACAGAAATTTGCGGTTTTGCGGCTTGAGTTCAAACAACTTTTGAAGAAAAACGAAGCCTGCAACATTCCGCTAATATCAACCTGTCCCATGTTTTTAACAGTTGAAACCGCGTTTGTTTGACAGCCGAGATTGTCGGTTGTTCTGCCGAATTCCGCGCCTTTTCGTTCGCTTTCTTCGATTTTTGCCGTGTCCGCAAAACGATAAACTACAAAACCCAGACCGACCACGCAAAGTCCTGCCAGAACCGCAAAAATTCCTAAGATAATTAAAATTGTTTTCGCGTTTTTCGACATATTTTCTAAGTGGAAAAGTATGAAGAGTGAAAATGTGAAAAAGTCTGAACACACAGATTTAACAAACCTTTTTCACGTTTTTCCTTTTTCACTTTTACCATTTACAGTAAAATCTGTTCACCTGTGCGTGGCGAAAATCGTTTAACAATTTCTTCGCGCTGTTCGGTGCGTAAAACAAACTCATTAAACGAGTTAAGCGAAGTATAGACCCCCAAAAATCTTTCCAAAACGCAGGCAAAAAGAAACATTCCGCTGCCAACGTATTGTTCTTCGTCAAACGTCAGAGTTGTTTCGAGTCCGCGCACGAATCCCGCGCCGATATGTCCGCCGATTTGTCGGACGACTTTTCGGCTTTGGATTCCCGTTATACCTAAAATTTGTTTGCGCGTCGCCGAATCATCGTTAAAATTATAAAGTTGTAAAATTTCCTGCAAGGCTTCAGGGGTGCCGTTCTCGTTTTCGGTGAGCGATAAAAAGTTAAGATTCAGATGTGAAATTATGCGCCATTGCGCCGAACGACGTTGCGGCGGGCGAATCGTTTCCGAAGGTTTGGTCAAACAATGCACACGCGATAAAAGTGCTGTTCCTTCGACTTCAAAATCGCTTTCCTTGCCGCCGAAAGGAAGTCTTGCGGGTAAATCACGATTCGTGCAGGTTGTTCTGAGATTGATGACTTCAGCCGCGGGAACGCGCGGATTAAAATTCATATCAACCAAAGACATATACAATTCCGTCCCTTCATCGTCCGGGCGTTGCGAAGCTCGGCGCGTCGCATACCAGAAAGTTTTTTCCATCTGTTCGCCATATGCGTGTTTCAATGAATAAAAGGGCGAAAATTCGCGCGTCGTGTTGGTTTTCGGATCGGTCGTGATAACTTCGTCAATTGAATAAACTTCTGTTGTCAACTGGCGCTGCACATCAGGAACAACGTGATACTCGTATTTTTGCTGTGAAAGATAAATCGGGTCAGCCAGCCGCGAAAAAAGATTGACAATCGGCGTGCAACCCAACCGAAAAGTTTCCTTCGTAATCGGCGCACGCGGCGGCGTAACGTCCTTCAAATGAATCAAAATATCGAAATGACTGCCGAATTTCTGAGCAATTGCCCGATCGAGTCCGTAAATATCGAAAAACAAAAATTTATGCGGAAAAGCAAAATATTCGGTCAAAAGCCGATACCCTGAAAACGAGCGTTTCGTGTAGGGCAGAATGTTTTCGGCATTCTCGAAACCGACTTGTTTAATTGCGTCTGCCGCCGGAATTATCACGGGCGAAGGCAATTTGAATTGAATATTCGTTAGTGTCGGCATCGTTCTACTGCCGATTGGTTTTTCTTTGGCGCGAAATTCGACTGCGCTTGACTGATTAAAAATAATTTCGTAGAGCGGATAAATCAATTGCGGGTCGCCGTTTAAGAAAAAGCGAAAGAATTCCGGCGGTTCGCCCGTGTCGCCCATCGTCATTTCGCTTAAATTCGAGTCGCCGAAACAGCGCATACTCAAACGAATCGCGCTTTCGACATATTTTCCGCGTCCGTCCTTTGGCGCGGGTGATTCGAGCGCAGCAGATTGAAGTTCGACCGGCGCGAGTTGGACATCGTAAGCCGTTTGAAAACGGCACGGCGTTCCATCAACCGGACGCGAATAAAGCCGTGCGCCGCGTTGAAGTTTCTGAACGGTAGTTATTTTATCGTTCGGCGAACCGAAATGAAATTGCGTAATCGCCATCGAAGGAATCGGCGCAAGATAATGCGGATAGATGACGTTTAAAAAAGATTCGGTAATTTCGGGCAACTCATCGTCGAGTTTGAGAGAAACTCTGCCCGTCAGAAACGCAAAGGCTTCGACCATTCGCTCAACGTGCGGGTCTTCGATTTTTTCTTCATCAAGCTGAAGCCGCCGCGCAATTTTCGGATATTTACGCGCAAATTCCGCGCCCATTCGTCGCAGAAAAATCAATTCTCGTTCGTAATATCCTAAAAGTTCGTCTCTCATCGCATTCTACTGCCGACAGTTTGCACCAGACGCATACTGAGCGGATCGGTTGGTAAATCAAGGATTGTAAGCTGATTATTGCTCCAAAGATTGCTTACTTGTAATAAATCGTTACGCATCGTTTGTGCAAATCCCGTAATGTTTGCATTTGCCGGAATGTTGATTGTGTTGCCTTCAATTGCGCCTGTTTTCCACCAATCAATGTGAATGTGGGAATCATGTCTGGAATCTCTTGTATAAATTAAATATTGAACCGAATTTCCGCGCCTAACCCAATTCGATTGTTCGTAAATAATCTGAGACCAACGCATTTGGTCGGCATATCTGACAAAAAGGGCAACTAAATGATGTGCCAAAATTCGATGGTTTGGAACGCGCTTATGCAAAACAACATCTAATGCTATTCCGATAAGGTGAGATGTTCCGCCACTTTTATACTGAAGTCGCGGAAGTCTTCCTCGAACATCCTGATAAGTTTGAGTCAGCATCGGAATTGTCGCGCCTAACTCCCTCATTAATGCATTAACTGCCGGGCTTGGTCTTTGCTGTTCAATCATTAATCTTATCTGTTCTCCTTAACTTTAAAATCGCCACTGCCTAACTGAAGAACAGTATCAAACGCAATCGGTTCGGGCGACGGTTCGATATTTAATTGCGCTTCAATCCGAAATCTGAGCAAACGGTCGGTATTGGTTATCGGATCAAGCGTAACTTTCACATCGAGAAAGCGCGTTTCAAAAATCTTAAGCGCGTTTTCCACCGATTTGGTCAAGCGTTTCAGTTCAAGGTGGCTTTTCGCGCTGATGCCCGTAAAATCGGGCAAACCGAAAACCGCCACGGATTTATTAACTTCTTCGAGGTTTTCGTCAATATAACCCAAATATTGCCGCGAATTCAGAAGCCATTCCAAATCGCGCCGGACAGACTGTTTTAATTCTGCAAGCGAACGTGAACGTAATTTTGGCGATTCGGTTGATGATTTCGGCTCAAAGTCCAAGAGACGGTCAAGCACCGAAGGCGTTACGCGGGTTTCGTGGTCTGTTCGCGCCATAATAATTTGAAATTGACAAGTTTGCCGTCTAAAAGCAGAACTACAAACAATTTAAAAAACAAAGTCCCTCGCCAAAATCGGCAAGGTAAAAATTTTTGCAAAATTGAAGATTGACCGCTTCTTTGCGGGAAGCGATCAATCTTCTCAAACCAACTTGACTTATGCGCCTGCGCCTTCGACTTTCTTGATGTCGTAGCTGACGGTGTTGGTCAATGCAACTGTTCCGTCCGGTTTTTGTTGGAAATATTCCATCGTAATATTCGTAAAGTTAAACGAAATTTGTTCCATCGGAAGAATCGAACTGCCGTTGCTTCCACCCGTGTGGAACGACGAGATAACGATGTCGCCAAACGTAATTTTCGTATAAGTAAAGGGATTGCCGTCGCCGCCCGTTTTGCGGCAGCTAAGAATCGCCTGCGGAATGTGGTTGCCTTTGGCGTTAGCCAAGAAAAGCTGCGGTGATGCTTTGCCGTTTTGAACGACGAAGTTAAAGTCTTGTAATGAAACTTTACCAACACCTAAACCCGTTCCCTGTGCCGATGAACCGCTGTTCGATGCGCCGAACGACCACGATTCGATTTGCATTTGTTTTTCAAAACCGACTGCGTCGGATTCACCTTCGATAGTATCAATTTTTAAGTAATAATCTGCACTTGCCATATTTTTTTTATGCTCCTTTCAAAATAATTAACAGTTTTAGTTTCCTAATGGATTCGCCTGTTTGACGCATCCATTTAATTTCCGGCTTTCGCTCGTTTTAACCGCGATGTTTTATCTCGCACAATTATAATGACGCGACGAAAGCCGGCTTTTGCGTAATTTGCAAATTTTTTTTCAAAAAAATGCAAAATTCAATTATTTGTTAGCCGACGGCGGTAATTCCGCAACTAAACGTAACGAAACCGAAAGCTCGTCGAGTTGGAAATGCGGGCGCAAAAACGCCACAGCGCGATAAACGCCCGGCTTGCCCGGAACTTCCGAAACGTCAACCCGTGCTTCACGAAGCGGATATTTTGCTTTTTGCGCCGCCGGAGCGACATCGTTTTCCAGAACGTAGTTACTAATCCAACGATTCAGGAACATTTCCGCTTCTTTACGTGACATAAACGAACCGATTTTGTCGCGCACCATTGATTTCAAATAATGTGCAAAACGCGATGTGGCGAAAATATATTGCAACTGCGTCGAAAGTCGCGCATTGGCATTTGCCGCATCGGTGTCGTATTTTTTCGCTTTTTGACAAGATTGCGTGGCGAAAAATGCCGCGTAATCGGTATTTTTGCAATGCACGAGCGGAATAAATCCGTTGTCGGAAAATTCCTTTTCGCGACGGTCGGTAATCGCCACTTCGGTCGGACATTTCATTGCAATTTCACCTTCGTCGGTTTGGAATGTATGCGTCGGCAGTTGGTCAACGAGTCCGCCGCCTTCAACGCCGCGAATTGCCACGCACCAACCGTGCATTGAAAATGCTTCAGTCAAGCGTGTTCCCATTGCGTAAGCGGCATTGCTCCACAGATATTTTTTGTGGTCTTTGCCGTCAACGTCTTCTTCAAAACTGAACGATTCGGTAGGTTTCGTTGCCGCGCCGTAAGGCTCGCGCCCAAGAACGTGCGGCAAGGTCAGACCGACAAAACGCGAGTCTTCCGATTCGCGGAAACTGCGCCATTTCATATATTCGGCGCGGTCGAAAATCTTGGAAATATCGCGCACTTCGGTCATTTCGTTGAACGTATCCCAACCGAACATATCCGCTGAAGCCGCGCTGATAAACGGCGCGTGGGCTGCTGCCGCAACTCCTGAAATGCTCGTCAAAAGTGCCATATCTTGCGGATGATTGCCGAATTCGTAATCGCCGATAATCGCGCCGAACGGTGCGCCGCCGAACATTCCGTATTCATCTTCGTAGATTTTTTTGAACATCGCCGATTGGTCAAATTCCAGAGCGCGTTCAAAATCTTTCAAAAGGTCTTTTTTGGTCGCACTCATCACACGGATTTTAAGTTGCGTGCCGGTCAAAGAATTTTTGACGAGATGATGTAGTCCGCGCCACGAACCTTCGAGCTTTTGAAATTCTTCGTTATGCACGATTTCGTTCATCTGTGCCGACAGAAGGCGGTCAATTTCGGCGATGCGGGCATTGATTGCCACGTCCATATTTTTGGAAAGTGTCAATTCGCCGCTCATTACTTGATTGACAAATTCGCCAATCATATCTTTTGCTTGTTCTTTTTGATACTCGTCGCGTGCCATTTTCCCTTGTGTCAAGATTTGGTCTAATAAACCGACTTCTTCGACTTCCTGGGTTTCAACGGCGGCGGCTTCTTGTTGTTTCTCAGCCATAATTTTATTCCTCCTTATTAGCTTCCAGACCGAGCGCGTCGCTCAGTTCTTTTTGTTTTGCGGCATCGGAAATAACCGATTCGAGCAGATTTTCCAATTTTTCGTTACCGTCCATTTTTGAACGCAAATCGGAAAGTTTCTGACGTGCTTCAATCAATTTGCGGAGCGGTTCGACATTTTGAGCGATTTGATCCGGCTCGAAATCTTCGATACTATTGAACGTCAAATCAACGCCCATCTTGCTTCCGTCTTCTTGCAGTTTGTTGTCAACTGTAAAAGCGACACGCGGTTTCATTCCGGCAAGCACCTGATTGAAATTATCAGGATCAATTTCGACGAATTTACGGTTTTTCAGCGCAGGAAGCGGCTCTTCGGGTTTTCCGACAAAATCGCCCATTACGCCGACGACAAACGGAAGTTCTTTAAGTTCAATGGCATCTCCGACCTCCACATCGTAGGTAATTTGGACACGCGGCGGACGCACGCGGTCAAGTTTATGCTGCAGACTTTCTCTTGTTGGCATCTTATCTATCTATCTCCTTTCTTTATTTATTCTAACTACTTAGTTTAGAAACTCTTAAATTTACGGGTTTTCCGCATCTGACGGCGATTGCGTATTAAACCCGAGCGTTTGACGAATGTTGTAAATCACGGTTTCGTCTTTAATCACATCTTGAAGCCAGCTTTCAAGCGGCATATTGCCCCATTTTACGGCACGTTGAATAAGATATGAAAGCGGACTGTGCGGCTCGGTTTTTTGGAAAAACTGGGCGATGTCGGAAAGACGCTTGAGCGCGTCGCTGCGATTTTGAATCGCCCCGCTTGCCGTTGCTACACCGGCAACTTTTACCATTGTGCCTTCTTCGCCTTCCGTCGCTTCTTCGTTATTTTCGGCTTCCGCTTCGTCCGGTTCTTCCTGACGTTTGTCTTCAAGAACTTTTTTGACCTGCGTTTGAACTTCGTCCAGAGCCTTTTTCAAATTACCCATTCCGGGAACTTGATTGCGATCATATTTTTCTTCGTTGACGCGGTTTAGTTCAGCGTATTCCGCCAGACATTCGTTAATCGTAAAATTCAATTCTTCATAAAAAGTCCGACGCGAAGCCGCGATTTCAACGCGCCATTTTGCTGCTGTAACGCGATTTTCCTTTTCGGCTTGAGCTTTTAATTCTCGATATTTCGCTTGATCGCTGCTGTCTAAAGTATCAATATTATCAGGAATATCGAATCTTTTTGAATCTTCCCAATCGTTGTAACTATAACCCGATGAGCCGGTGATTGCCGCGCTTTTAATTGCAAAAGCCGTTTGTTTATCCATCACCGAAACGGCGTTGGCACGACCTTCCATATCGCCTTCGTCAATTTCAGGATGCAGAGTTTCCCAAAAAATATTCTGCAAACCCGACATCAATTTCAAGCTGTCGCGCAAACCCGCAAAGCCGTATTGTTTGACTAATGCTTCGGAAAGCCACGCGGCAATTTGCAAATCTTTTGTGTCTTTTTCAAGCGTTGGCACGGACAAGTCTATTACCTTGCGCCAATCGGAAACTTTCAGTTGCGTAACCCATTCGCCTTGCGCCGCATCATCGTCCGCCCGCCGCGCTTCGGCAATTTCGTCATAAATTCCCGAATAACGAACGCTTTCGCCTGCCGGACTTTCTTCCGAAATCGGGCTAAGCAAAGCGTCGAGATTAATTACTGAAGGTCTTGAATTTATTTCCATAGCTTTTTTATTGGTTATTGGTCTTTGGTTTTCGGTCTTTGAAAAAAATTGTCGAACATTATACTCATTTCCAAAAAACCAAAGACCAAAGACCAAAGACCAAAGAATTTATTTCACAAACTCAACCGTTTCAATTTCCAAAATCGGTTTGTCTTGCCCGTCCGCCCAAAACATTTTCATTCCTTCGCCGATGAAAATTTCGCTTCCCGCGTCGCGCCAATCGGTCATTCTGCCAAGACGGACTTGATCATTACCGCTGCGCCACGAATCGCTGTAAAGCGCGGGAATTAAAACTTCGCCGTTCGTGCCATTGTCGGTTTGAACCTTGCCTTGCAACCAAAAAAGGTCGCGCAAGGATTTAGGTTTTGTAATTTCGATGCGCTCGATTTGCTCGAACGGAATCCAAACATAACTGTCTTTGATAATCGCCTCCAAAACGCCAAGCGTTAAATCGTTATAATCACGAAAGTCAGACGCATCTTCGCCATTTATTTTGCAGGGAAAAGCGGGGCGTTCTTCTTCGGTTTTATCCAAAATCTCCCGCGCTTCGTCGGCATTTCCTTCGCGGAGACGGTTATTTGCCGTCAATAAGCCGTAAATCCAGTTGGGCGGTTCGGCGAGAAATTCGGGTTTTAAACTTTCGGAAAAATATCTGGCGCGTTTGCGTTCGGCTTCAAATGCCTGACGATAAATTAAAGTTCCGACCATCGTTTTAGCATCTTGATGACCGATGACATCGAGTTGACGTGCGGCGCGATCCCAATCGCCGGAAAAACACGAAAGTTCAAACAAAAACGTCCGCGCCTGTTCATCCGTCGGATTCGCTTTAACTACCGCGAGCATCGCTTCCGTTGCGCCCTTCAAATTTCCTGCATCGAGTTGTGTTTTGGCTTCATTCATAGTTTTCTAAAAACTTATTTCAAAATTGTTGACGGAATTGCACGAACGACTTTGAACACTTCAAAATTCTTTTCAAAAACGTCGTTGCCCGCCGGTTTGATAATTATCGTAATCTTTTTATCGCCGCGAGTTACGGTCATATTATAGCCGTTAGTTTGCAAAGCCGCGTTGTTATCTTTAATCAAACGGAATAAACCCCATTGCGTTTTATATTCAATCGGCGATGTTCCTGTCGGGCTTTTTGCCGGAGTCGGACTTGATGAAGGCGAAGCCGTCGGACTCGGCGTTGGCGTTGCCGCTGTTTCGCTCGTGCCGAAAACGATATTTACGCCAGGTTCTCTACCTTGTCCGGCAGGAAAGACGATGTTTTTCACTTTTCCGCTTTCTACCGATTCGCCGTCAACCGTTCCCGAAACAGTCAAATCCGTCGGTGCTTGCAATTCAAAAGTATAAGAATATTTTACTGTTGCGCTTGTTTTTCCGAAAAGCCTGTCGCGCAAACGTAAAGCATTATTCAAAAACACGACAAACTGCGGATCGTATTTTCCTTCGGTCGTCGGCACGAGTTGTTCATTCACAATTTTGAAATCATTTTTCAGATTTTCGTTAAAGAATTTCGTCAAAATTCCGTTTTCGCTCGGATTTAGAAACTCTTCCAACTCTTTGAGATTTGCCTCGGTTGCACCATCTTCAAACGGAAAACCTTTAAATGCGTTTTGCGCTTTCGGCAAAACTGTTTCCGCCCAAAGTTTTGTAATTTCATCTTTGCCCTTCGCACCGAGTTGTTGATTTAAAATATCAAGCGGTTGGCGCAGAAAATCGGCAATTATCAATGCCGAAGCAGGCTCGGCGAAAGGTTTTACCAGCGTATCAACTTTGCCGCGAGCATCGCCTAATTCCGAAAAATTATCAAATTTGCGCTTGGCAAATTCGGCGGAAATTTCATTGATTTTATTTTGGTCGAAGCCTGAGAACTTCTTATTTACAATTGTCAGTTGATTTTGATAATTGTTAATCGGCGCATCTTTCGCGCCTTCTTCGCCGACGAAAGTTATCAGCGGACGAAAAGCATTTTCAATGTCGGAAGTTCCGCCTGTTCCCAAACTTTCTTCTTTGCTGAACCAGCCTTTTATAGTGTCAATAATACCGGAGAAAAATCCGCTGCTTGCCGCAGGTTTTTTGCCCACGAAATTAACATTTCTGGCAAATTCACGAATAATCACAGCAACGGGCGATTTCACATCGGAAAATTCCTTCATTGCGGCTTGGGCGTTCGATTCTTTGTAATTGACGCGAGCATCTTTGATAAATTCGTTCCAATGTCTTATGTAATCGGTATAATAAAGTTTCCGAACGGTTTGTGCGCCGTCGCTTTTCTCGACCACGACATTGCCTTCTTCATCGCCCATCACCCAATCTTTTTCGTTAAGTTTTTGGTCGGCTTCATCAATTACCGTTTTCATTAATTTGAAGCCTTCAATCGTATATGCGCCGGGAATTTGATATTTGCCTTCGACAAATTCAGTGTTTGCATTGCCGCGCGATAAAATTCCGCGAACCGTAACTTCGCCTAAACTTTTATCAACTGCTTGTGAAATTTCCGCCGTCTTGTTTTTATAATAACGATTCGGTGCGGGGAAATATTTCAAAATTTTGCGAACCGAAGCGACTAATGTTTTCGTTTCTTCATCGTAGGGAATTCGCGGAAATTCATCGCGGGTAATTTGTTTTACCCAAAAAATCAGAATGTCTTCCGCCGTGCCTTCCATTCCGCCCGGAGTTTTCGATTCCTTTGCCCAATATTTTTTCAAAACTTCGGTTAATTCGGCTTCATTGATTTTTGGTATGAATTCGCCGGTGAGCATTAAATAAGCCCGCAGCAGATTGTAATTTTCGCCCAGAACTTTTTCTTCTTCCGTGGTTAATTGTCCCGGATTTTGTGGCGGTTTACTTGTGGCGAATTTTTGTAAATCCTGCTTCATTTTTTCAACTGTCGGAGCTTTAAATCGGCGTTCCACGGCATTGAAGTAAATCGGCAGAAGTTTTTCACGATACATTTTATCGCCCGAATACATTCCCCAGCCCAAAATCGGTTTGCTGAACCACGGCGCGGAGCCGCGCTCCCATTTGTCGAGTTTTTCGAGTTCTTTACGCAAATTATTTATTGCTTTGAGTTCGGTTTCGGTTTCTGCCGGTTTTTTGTCGAGCGGATTGACGTTGGCATCGTTCAGAACGATATTCAAAACTTCTTCGCCTTTTTTGCTCACATCGGCAACCATCGCTTTATTATTGAACAGCGAAATCGTCGCCATCGTCAGCAAAGAGAGCATCAAAAACGCTGCAATAGCCGTTAAAAACCAGCCCAAAATCGGCGGTTTTTGTTTTTGTTTTTCAAAGGGTCTTACCAAAACCTTGTCGGGCCAAATTACATCGCGGAAAAACCTTTTGGTAAAGAACGTCTGCCCGACTGTTGCCGCTCCGCCTTGTCCGCCTTTTGCGGGAATTGATGCGGTAAAATAAAAACCGCGCAAAAACGGATTTTCGCTGAACGGATTCGGCTTAAAAAGCGTCGAAACAAACGCTCCCAATTTTCTCCGTGCCGAGCCGAAATGTAACGGGAAGTTAAAAATACGAAGCTGACGAATAGGTGGAAACGGCGCACTCAGCCGCATCAAACGCCGTTTCATCATCGAATTTTGCAAAAGTTCAAATTCGCCGTCGAACATTCCTTGCCCGTTGTCGGCTTTTTCGAGCGGAATCGTCGCGCCCCAGACGAGTTCTTTACCTTCTTTTTTTGAAACCGAAAAAGAATCGTTAAAACCTTCAATCGAATCGGCTTTCGTAAAAACTAAATAAACAGGGAAGCGGATCTTGAATTTCTGGATTACTTCATCGAGTTTGCCGCGCAGAATTTTCGCTAATTCTTCGGTTTCTCGCTCGTCGCCGTTCAGAATTTTTTCCGCGCTGACGGTCAAAATAAATCCGTCGAGCGGACGATTCGACCGCGATTTTTT
>CALMEH010000722.1 GCA_937863115.1 uncultured Acidobacteriota bacterium | reverse complement strand
CACGCTTTTGGGCATCAGCGAAGGCAGCATCGGACCGACGCGGGCGCGGTGTTTGCAAAAATTATTATCATTTTTGTAAAAATTGTATTTTTCAGACGGTAAATTGCTCTGTAAGTTAGAAAATTCTTCTCGGAAGAAAAGGAAACGTAAAATGAATCAAACTACATCGCACCTCGAATTTGAGAAAATAACCGATTTTGTTCAAGGAAAAATTGCCGAAAATGAAAAGGCGGAAGTTTCTGCGCATTTGGCGGCGTGTCCGCATTGCGCGATGCAGAAAAAACGGCTCGAACAGACGGTTTCGGTGATGATTTCGGACAAAACCGAAGTCGTTCCGGCGTATCTTTCCGAGCGTGTTTTTGATATGTTCGATTTGCATTCCAAACCTGCGAAAACGGAGAAATCTTCGGTGCGCGAGAGAATTCTTGCCGCCTTGGAATTTGATAAATTCGTGCCTGCGCTCGGACTTCGTTCGACGGAAATTGCCGCCGTCAGAAACATTCATTTTGTTGTGAAAGATTATTTGATAACGCTTCAAATAACCCCGATGAGCGCGGATGAATGGCAGATTAATGGCGAAATTTTCGGCGAAGACAACATCGGTGGCAATGTTCAACTCGAAAGCGAAACAGAAAAACGCACGGCGGAAATAAACGATTTTTCGGAGTTTTCCTTTGACGGCGTGAAGATGGGAAAATACAATCTTTCTATTGATTTAGAAAATTGTGAAATAAGTTTCCCTGAATTTATTGTCGAATATTAACCGAAAAAAAATCGTCAAAATTGCTTCTCAAATGGCTTCCGCCGAAAAAGCGGAACAAATTTTACTGCTCGAAAATTGCGCGTCGGAAGATTTTTTACCGCTCGTCATTGAATTAAAAAAACTCTGCTACGAAACTTGGATGTCTGCGCCGGAGAAAACTCTTCGTATCGTTTCTGCCGTTAATTTAATTAAAAAACAATCAAAATCAGACGAAATCGGCGCAATTTCCGATTGGATTGACGGCATCGGCGCATTGACTTCGGGCGAGATGAGACGCGCCTTGAAGTTTCTCGAACGCGCCGGACGAAAATTTTGGAAACTCGAAAAATCAGTTGATGCGGCGGAAACCGAGGTCAGCAAAATGTATGCGCTCGCCGTGCTTGGGTTTTATGATGAAGCCATCGAATGCGGCTTGGAATCGCGGCAGATTTTTCTCGAACACCGCGAATTTTATTCAGCCGGAAAAATCGAACACAATCTCGGAAATATCTATCAGCGGCAAGACCGATACGCAGAAGCGGAGGAAATTTTGCGTTTGGCGCATCGCCGATTTTCGCCCGAAACCGACAAAAACAAACTGATTCAGATAGAAAATTCGCTGGCAAACGCGCTTTCGCATCAAAACCGTTTTCGTGAATCCGAAGTGATTTACGAAGAAGCGTTGCGTCGTGCAAATGAAGCAGAATTGGAAGTTACGCAAGCCGAACTCGAATCAAATCTCGGCTATCTTTCTCTTTTTCAAGGACGTTACGACCGCGCTTTGAATTTGTTCGAGAGTTCGCGCCGCCGTTACGACGCAATGAAAATGCCACATCAGACGGCAATCGCCGAACAGGAAATCGCCGATGTTTATCTCGAATTAAATTTAATTCCCGAAGCTGAAACTCTTTATCGAAAAATAATTCCGACCTTCAAAAATCTGAAAATGAACGCCGAAAACGCGCGGGCTTCCGCCTATCGTGCTAAGGCTCTGACGCAAATCGGAGAGATTTTAACCGCTCACGAACTTCTTTCCGAATCACGCAAAATCTACGCCGAAGAAAAAAATCCGGCCGGCGCGGCAATCGTTGCGTTGACGGAAGCCGAACTTTTTTTTGACGAAAACGAATTTGAAAAAGCGTCGGAAATAGCGACTTTTGCGGAAAAAGTTTTAGAAAATGCGGGTGCGTGGTCGCGTTCGCTTCGGGCGCGGATTTTGCGCGGAAACGCGAAACGAAATCTCGGTGAAATCGGCAAAGCAAAACATTTGATTGAATCTGCTTTGCACGAATCGGAAGCCAGATTTATTCCCCAAATCCGGCTTTTGTGTTTGACTTCGCTCGGTTTGGTGGCTTTGGACGAAGGCAATTTTTCGGCGGCAGAAAAATTATTTCTTGAAGCGATTGAACTCACCGAAAAACTTCGTGCGCCGCTCACGGCTGAGGATTTTCGCGCCGCGTTTGTAACCAATAAACTCATGCCTTACCGCGAAATCGTGAAGATTTATTTGTCAGAAAACTGCATTGAAAAAGCGTTTGAATTTTCGGAACGCTCGCGCTCGCGGGCTTTGCTCGACGCACTCGGCGGCGATTTTGTGAAAACGCAAGCACGGGACAAATTTGAAGAAAATCTCTTTGCCAAAAGCGAAAAATTGCGCGAGGAATTGAATTGGTTTTATCGGCAGTTGAGTAATCCTTTGAAGTCAGTCGAATCAAATCTCGGCGCGATTAACAAAGCGATTCGTGAGCGGGAAAGCGAAATGTCCGAAATTATTCGCCAAATCGGTTCGCGTCTTGAAACGAATTTTCCGAATGATTTTCAGCCGATTTCAAAGCACGAAATTCAAAATTTATTAGATGAACAAACGGCTTTGATTGAATTTTCCGCGTCGGACGGCGAATATTTTGCGTTTGTTTTGACCGATGAAGAAACCCGCGTCGTCAAAAAATTAGGCACGGAAAGGGAAATCGGCGAATTGCTGGGGCAATTTCGTTTTCAAATAGACGCGATGCGAAACGGCGGTGCGAAAACTTCGGAATCAATTTTGCGGACGCGGCAGATTTTGAGCATTTTATATTCAAAACTTCTCAAACCTTTGGAAAATGCGGTTGGTTTTCGGCGGCTTGTGATTGTTCCACATCAAGATTTGAATTACATTCCGTTTCACGCGCTTTTTGACGGTTTCGGTTATGCCATTGAAAACCGCGAGATAATTTATGCGCCGAGCGCGGGCGTTTGGGCGCATTGTTTGACGAAATCGCGCCCGACGACGGAGAAAGTTTTACTGTTCGGCGCGGCTGATGAAAAAAATCCGCAAGTGCGCGGCGAAATCGAAAGTTTGGCTGAAATGTTTGCTGAATCCGTCAGCTTTTTGGACGAAAAAGCCACTCGCAACGCGCTTTTTGCAAATGCCGAAAGCGCGAATATTCTGCATCTTGCTTGTCACGGAAAATTTCGTTCGGACAATCCGCTTTTTTCTTCTCTGCAACTCGGCGACGGATTTTTGACCGTCCGCGATGCGTATAATTTAAATCTCGAAACTTGCCGTCTAACCGTTTTGAGCGCGTGTGAAACCGGCATCAGCGAAATTGCCAAAGGCGAGGAATTATTGGGTTTGATTCGCGGTTTTCTGTCCGCCGGTGTGCCGTGTTTGGTTTTGAGTTTATGGACGGTCGAAGACGAAAGCACGGCTGAATTGATGAAGATTTTTTACGCGAATTTGAAGAAAGATTTGCCCGTTTCGACTGCGCTTCGATTCGCGCAATGCGAAATGCTCGAAAAATATCCTCATCCATTTTTCTGGTCGCCGTTTTTTGTCGTCGGACGTTGGTAAATTAAAAAGGACGACTGATTGCTCAATCGTCCTTTTGGGGTTGTGTTATTTGTGGGAGTTTTTTTAGAACGGGTCGCATTCGCGGTTTCCGCCTACGAAATTGTCGCTTTCGGTTACGCCGAGGGGATTTTCTCCACATTGAAAGTTTTGGCGAATGACATTATCGGTTATCAAAATCGCCGCTTGATTTTTGAAAACCTGCAAATCTCCTTCGGTCGTGTTGTTGCTGATGCGGATTTCCGACAAATTTTCTTCAACTTGGATATTGCCCCAAATGCGCGTATTTCCTGTGAGATTGATTGCTCCGAGATTTTTCTTGGCTTCTAAATCGCCGTTCATCGCCGAATTGCTGATGGTCAAAGTTCCGCGATTTTCTTCTAACTGAACACTGCCGTTCAAGGTCGAAGCGGAAACGCTGACGTTGTTGCTCAATTTCACCTGAAACGAACCGCGCACAATCGAGTTATTCATTGAAAGATTGTTTCCGCCGTCCGATTGAATACTGCCGTTGACGCGCACACCTTGTCCGACAAACGATGAATTTTGTCCGAGTTGAACATTGCCTAAAACGCGCGTTCCCGTAAGTTGGCACGTTGCGCCGTTCGGCACAAAAACATTAGCAACCCGAATGTTGCTGAAAGAACCGGCACAGGTCAAATCTCTCTGCGCGAAAGAATCCGTTGCGCCGAAAATCAAAATTGCTAAACCTAAAATAATTGTTGATGTAATTTTTTTCATTGTCTTTTACTTCCTTTTTTCTGTTTAATTTTAATGCCGTTTCCGACATTCACTCAGACAGATGCAGAGGCTTGGAAATAAATACATAAACAAGAAGTAAAAAGTAAAAAGTAAAAAGTAAAAAATGGAATTGCGCTCAAACGCTTGAAAAATAAAGTGATTTCAAGTTTTTTCATTTAGAAAGCCGAGTTTAAAATGAAAAAGCGATTCGAGTTTCGCAGAAAGGTTGCATCATTTCTGCGAAACTCAAATCCTTCAACCGTCCGTCAATCCTTTGCCAGACGTTCCCCTAAATTTAAGATTGGCGGATTGTCGAAACTCAAAAATTATTGACAAACTTGCAATGTCGGCGCACTTAAAATATTGTTTTGCGATTTACAATTTCCGCCCGCGCCGGTGGCAAATCTGATGAGTGTGCTGGAAGTTAAACTACTGTCTAAAACTTCCGTGTTACCGCGGCTTCCGGTTTCAATTCGAGTGCTTCCGCCGCTGTTGAAATTCGCGTTTTGCACGACCACAACGCCTTCGAGTCCGGTGGTTGATGCTTGAACTTGAACTGCGCCGGTTGCGCTGAGTGTGCCGTCAGCCATCGTAACTTTGCCTTTGTTGCCGCCGGTTCTCAAGATAATTCCTGCGCCGCCGTCAAAACTGAATTGATTCCCAACGATTTCCGATTCGTTGCCGTTTAAGCGAATATTGATGCCGCGCGGCGATGCGGCAACCGAATTGAATTTGAATTCGGCAAAGTTCTTTTCGCCGCTTCCGGTTATATTAATTGCGCCATTTGCTGCTTGAATGTTTGAGGTCGTAACGATAAATTGTCCTTCGTTTCCGGTCATATTGACGTTCACGCCTGCGCCCGCGCTGATTCCGGCATCAGTCAACGAAGCAAAATATTTCAAGCCGCCGTTGAAATTAACCGCGCCCGCTGCGTTCAGATTTCCGCCAACAAGCGGACCTTGGATGTCAACCGAGCCTTCCGTGCCTGAACTGACGACGATATTGCCCGTTCGTGCCGTGAGCAAAGACCGTTCGACTTGAAATAAACTTTTGCTCGTCTGCGCGACATTTATCGAAGGTGCAGAAACTTGGCTTTCGATAAACAAAATATGCGCTTCATTGGCAGCTTGAAATCTGAGCGCACCGGCAAAAGTCATCGAAACTTGCGACATTTCAAACGACGCAAATTGACCAAGCGCGATTGTGCAACGAGTATTGACGTTTTCGGTTGCCGGAGCTTGCGGTCCGCTCGAAATTTGCGTCGGAACATTGATGTTGACGACATTATTCGGGCTGTTTTCACAGGCAAGTTTTAATTCCGCCGTTGACGTAAAAGATTGTGCCGCGCCGTTAATTGCAAAGACGAGCATTGCTGCCACTAAAGTTAAAATTCTGGTTTTCATTATTTTTTTCATTCTCCTAATTTGTTTTGTTGTTATGTCGGTAACTGAAAAATGCAATTCGAGGTTTTCTAAACGCTTTTTTCAGTTTCGTTCGGACAGATGGCGCAAGCGGAAGAAAAATACATCAAAATTAAAAAAATAAATTTGAAAAAAAACGTATCCGATATGTATTTTTGGGAAAGTAAGCGACTCTGTTTGCTAACATAGCCTTGTGGCGAAATTGTTTTTGGGGAGATTATGAAATTTATTCAAACATTTGCGGTTTTAATTTTAATCGCCGTAAGCGGTGCATTTTTGCCAGTTTTTGCCGACCCTGACGAAGAATTTGCGCCGGATGAAGTTGTTATTAAATTGAGAAGTCCGCGTTTTTTGCGGATGATTGCCAAAAGATACAGACTTTCGCCTGCGCCGATTGAACAATTCGGAACGCGCCCGATTTATCGAATGAGAATCTTGGACGGCGCAAATCCTGAAACACGAGCCGCCGAATTGCAAAACGATTTACTCAATCGCGTAGAATTTGCCGAGCCGAATTTTCTGACGCAAGCACCCGAAGCGCGTGGAAATTCGTGGAGCATCGGCGGAACTTCGACGCAGTATGCAAATCAATGGTTTCGAGAGCAGTTGCGGATTCCGATGGCGCATCAGCAAACGCAGGGCGCAGGTGTAAAAATCGCCGTTTTGGACACGGGCATTGACTTAAATCATCCGGCTTTTGCGGGACATTTGATTGCGGGTTATGATTTCGTAAATGATGACGCAAATCCGAGCGAAGAAGGCGTTTTCGGTGTAAATTCGGGGTTTGGACACGGAACGCACGTTGCCGGACTTGCTTCGCTCGTTGCGCCGCAAGCGCAAATTATGCCGATTCGCGTTTTGGATGCAAACGGTGTCGGCAACATCTGGGTTTTGGCGGAGGCTTTGAGATTTGCCGCCGATCCGGACGGAAATCCGGCAACGCCCGACGGCGCAGACGTTATCAATCTAAGTTTGGCAACGCGCCGCGAAACGACACTTTTAGCGGAAATTATCGCCGAAATCGCTTGCGGCGAAGACGATGATTTCGGCGAACAAAATCAATGCGCCGTGCCGGGACAGCGCGGAATCGTCGTTGCGGCAGGCGCGGGAAATCGCACGTCAAATATTCCAGAATATCCGGCGGCGGAAAACATCGGCGGAGTGATTGCGGTTGCAGGGAGCAATCAGATGAACGAGTTGGCAGCGTTTTCTAATTTCGGTTCGTGGATAGACGTTGCCGCGCCCGGACAGCAAATTTTAAGCACCGTGCCGGGCGGCGGTTACGGAACTTGGAGCGGAACTTCGATGTCAACGCCGCTCGTTGCCGGAACAGCCGCGCTCGTCCGCGCCCAAAATCCTGATTGGACGGCGGTGATAATCGAAGAAAGAATCGTCGTTAGTTCCGTAATGTTGACCAGCCCGAATCCACCGCAACGACGCATAGATGTTGCCGCAAGCGTCGGGCAATGAAGATTTTTGATTTAACAAAATCCGCAAATTGCTCTACACTTTTCAATCTATGTATCGAATCGGTTTTGGCAACGACATTCATCGGCTTGAAAGCGGAAAAACTTTAATTTTAGGCGGCGTAAAAATCGAATCTGCGTTTGGTGCGGTCGGACATTCTGACGCTGATTGTTTGACTCACGCCGTAACGGACGCGATTTTAGGCGCGGCGGCTCTCGGAGATATTGGTTTGCATTTCTCGGATAAAGACGCTAGATGGAAAGACGCAGACAGCTTTGTTTTTCTGCGCCACGCGGTTAAGTTGGTAAAAGAAAAAGGTTTTTCAGTAGTTAATTTGGATTCGACAATCAATCTCGAAACGCCGAAACTCCGCCCGTTTATTGCGGCAATGCGCGAAAATTTGGCAAACGCGATCGAAATCGAAATCGAAGCGGTTTCGGTAAAAGCCAAAACCGGCGAAAAAGTTGATGCTGTTGGCGAAAGCCGCGCCATCAAAGCCGAAGCCGTTGTTTTGCTCGAACGGAAATCCGAAATCAAATGAAAAGTTTTTGAAAATCTTCCGCCGTGTCAATATCAATTTCGGCTTGCGGCACAGAGATTTTTTCGACTTCTGCGAGATGGTTTTTAATGATTTTTCTCGCGCCTTCATCCGCTGAAAGATTTAACAATTCATCAAAAAACAAATGTGAAAAAAGCGCGGGAACGCCGATAGTTTCGGCATAATTGCAAGCGACAATCGGCGCGTTTGTTTTCTCGAAAGTTTCTGCTAAATTATTGAAAACTTGGGAGTTTATAAACGGCTGATCGCAAAGCGTGATAATCACAGCGGAAAGATTCGGCGCGATTTCAAGCAATTTTTTCAAACCTGTTTTGAGCGACGAACTCATTCCGTCTTGCCAATTTTTATTGAAGCAAATTTCGATTTCCAAATCTTCGATTTCCGCTTTTGTCCGCTCAAAATTCGCACCCAAAACGACAATGATTCTGTAATTTGTTTCAATCGCCGTTTCAACCGCACGACGAAGAAGCGTTTTGCCTTCAAAACGCAAAAGCTGTTTCGGCGTTCCCAAACGCGAAGACGCGCCCGCCGCGAGAATTATTATCCCGATTTCGTTATCTGTCATAAATCGAACCTTTTCTTTCGCGCAAAAAACCGCCGTTTCGATTTGATAAAACCGCATTTATTTCCGCAATTATCGAAAGCGCAATCGCTTCCGGCGAACTTGCGCCAATGTCCAAACCGATTGGCGCGTGAAGTCTTTTTAATTGTTCATCTGAAAAGGTTTCGCCTGATTCGTTTAAGATTTTTTCAGTTCGCGTTTTCGGTCCGAGTGCGCCGATGTAAAGAAACTTCGAGTGCAAAAGACGCGGCAAAATCTCGCAATCGCGGTCGTAATTATGCGTCATTACAACTGCGACGGAATTTTCGTCCGTAAAAAAAACTTCGCTTAAATCTTCGGCGCGTGATACAAAAATCTCGTCGGCTTCCGCTAATCTTTCGGCGTTTGCAAAAGCAGCGCGATGGTCAACAACCGAAACGCGCCAGCCGATTTCCTTCGCAAATCTTATCAACGGAAGCGCATCATAACCTGCACCGAAAAGTCGTAAATTTATTGGCGGATTAATGGTTTCAAAAAAGACTTCGCCAAAATCGAAAGTTGCGAGCTTTGAATTTTTTTCGTGTGAAAAACGCTTTAATTCTTCGCTTAATTCTTTAGGAATTTGTGGGCTTGTCGTTTTGAACGTAATTACCGAATCTTGTAAGAAATATCTCGCGCCGACATCGAGCGATTCGTTGTTTGATGTAATAAAGGTCGCCATTGTGAAAGATTTTCTCGCATCAAAAGCGGTCTGCAAAAAGTCGAAAAAACTGCTTTCCGCATCCATTTCTTCAAGCAATATTCGCACAATTCCGCGGCAACCCATTCCGAGTCCGAAAACCGAATTTTTATCCTTTGTCGTGTCGTAAATTAAAACCGTTGGTTCGCCCGTTTCCAATACTTTCCGAGCGCGCTCCAAAACGTCTGCTTCAAGACAACCGCCCGAAATCGTGCCGATTGAATAGCCGTTTTCGTCAATCAACATTCTCGCGCCCGCGCGGCGATAACCCGAACCTTGAACATCAACAACCGTTGCCAGAATCGCTTTTTCATTGGGCGCAAATTGCGATACTTTTTTGAGAATTTCTTGTAATTCTTTCATAAAATTTTATCCACAGATGAACACAGATAAACACAGATGATTTTTTGATTCTATCTGTGTTCATCTGTGTTTATCTGTGGATAATTAAATTAATTTATCCGGCGAAATCGGCAAATCTCTGACACGTTTGCCGGTCGCGTGAAAAATTGCGTTAGCAATTGCCGCCGGAATTCCGACTTGGCAAAGTTCGCCCATACCTTTTACGCCGAGCGGGTTAACGATTTTGTCTTCTTCTTCGACAAACGCGGTTTCGACTTCGTGAATATCCGCATTGCACGGAACGTGATAACTCGCCAAATCCGTCGTCATCATTCGCCCGTAACGATGGTCAATTTCGGTCGCTTCTTGCAAAGCCATTCCGATTCCCCAAACAACGCCGCCCATTTCCTGTGAATGCGATGTTTTCGGATTCATAATTTTGCCGACGGCGGTTGCTTCGACAACTCTTGTAACTTTGATAATGCCGAGTGCTTCATCAACTTTGACTTCGACAAACTGCGCTCCGTGCGCTTGCGTCGTATATTGATTGCGCTCTGCCGATGGGCGTGAAGTGAAAGTTTCGGTAATTTCGGTCAGATTATTTTTCTTCATCAAATCGCTGATTTTAACTGTTTCCGAGGAACCGATTTTGCCGCGCAGAAAACCATCTGCGAGTTCCGTATCTTCGGCTTTTATACCTGTCCAGCCGCTTAAATCGAATAATTTTTGTTTAATCGCCATCGCCGCGCCGTGTGTCGCCGTGCCGACTGATGCGGTTGTAAATGAACCGCCTTGCACCGGAGCTTGCGGCAAATTTGAATCGCCGAGTCCAAATTTCACTTTGTTCGGCGCAATGCCAAGAAATTCGGCGGCAATCATCGTGATAACCGTGTAAGTTCCGGGTCCGATGTCGGCGGTCGCGCTTCCGACATTTGCTGTGCCGTCTGATTTTAAAGTGATTTTTACAGATGCCGGAACTTGAAACGCGCCCCAAATTCCGGTCGCCACACCCCAACCGACGAGCCATTTTCCGTCGCGCATCGAACGCGGTTCGAGTTTGCGTTTTTCCCAACCGAACTTGCTTGCGCCTTGTTTGTAAGCGTCGCGCAAAGCCTTGCTCGAAAAAGGTTTGCCCGTTTCGGGGTCTTTTTCGGCATAGTTAATCAGACGCATTTCGAGCGGATCGATTTTCAGCGCAAACGCCAATTCGTCAATCGCCGATTCGAGCGCAAACGCACCCGAAACCATTCCCGGCGCACGCATCCAAGTCGGTGTCGGCAAATCCAATTTCGCCAATTTATAAGGCGTGTCGTAATTCGGGCATTCATACAAAGTGCGTCCGAAATTATTCGGATTTTCGCCGAAATCTTCAAAACTCGAAGTATTTCCGACGGCTTCGTGAATAATTGATTGCAATTTTCCGTCCTTGTTTGCGCCGATTTGCACTTTTTGCCAAGTGTATGGACGATAACCGTGTCCGGTGAACATCTGCCGTCTGGTGTAATTTACTTTTACGGGACGTTTGATTTCACGCGCCGCCATTGCGGTTAAAAACGGATAATAATTCGGATTCAAAGCGCAACCAAACGCGCCGCCGACAAACGGGGAAATGACTTGCACGTTTTCGGGCTTCATTCCGAAACTCTGCGCGAGGTGTCCGCGAACGCCCATCACGCCTTGCGTTTTATCAAAAAGCGTCAACTTTTCGCCTTCCCAAACCGCAATCGCCGCGTGCGGTTCCATCGGATTATGATGCTCGATAGGAATCGTATATTCGGCAGAGATTTTCACTGCCGCATTCTTAAAAGCGTCCGCCGGATTGCCGCGAGTTTGAGGCGAACGCATCGGTTTCGTTTCGCCTTTCATTGTTTCGGTAACAGATTTTTCTTCCGTGTAAGTCGCTTTAATTAAACGAGATGCAAACCGCGCCTGCTCAAAAGTTTCGGCGACAACGAGCGCAATCGGCTGACCGCTGAAAACGATTTTATCCGATTGCAAAGCCGCAAACGCCGCGCCCTTCGATTGCGTTTTCACCGCGTTCAAATGCGTAAAAATCTTTATCACGCCCGACTGCTTTTCAGCTTCGGAAACATCGATCTTCTTTATCGCGCCTTTGGCAATCTCGCTCTGCACAATAAACCCGTAAGCGACATTTTTCACCTGAAATTCCGCCGCATATTTCGCCGCTCCTGTTACCTTCGCCACGCCGTCCACGCGGCTCATTTCTTTTCCGATGTATTTCATATTGACACCCTAAAGTTTCCCGTCAGCCAAAATATTTTCTTCCGCGTATAATCGCTTATTGTCTGAATTAAATTCGCGTTTAACATCAACATCAATTTTTTCGATTTGAACAATCTTCCAAGCCGTTGCTGTAAAAATACCTGCCGATTTTTGTTCGATTTCCAAACTGATGACGAGATGAATTGCATCTTTCGTAACTTTAAATCCTTCCGTTGGTGATAAATAAAAACTCCTCTGCGTCGTTGCAATATTGTTTATATTGTATGTTTTACATTCTATATAAACATTCAAATCGTCAAAACTAAAACCTATATCGGGATAACCGCTCGATTGTTTCACGCCTTTTTTATTGATGGGAACATCTGCATCATTAAATCCGACTTGGCGCAAAGCTTCTTTTATTGGCAACTCGACTTTGTTGCCAACCTCATTCACTCTTGCGCTCAAAATTCCTCCGGCATTATTGATATTTTGACAAGCAAGTTTCGTTGCTTCCATCAACTTTTCAAGCAATTTTTTATGTTGCGGATTGTCTTTATCAAACGGAATTACTTTTTTGCCCGAAATTGATTCGAGAACAAGTTTAAGTGGAATGTGTTTTAGCGGCGCAATCATTTGTTTGATTACGGCTTCTAATTGTTCAATGTATTCTTGTTCGTTTTCTGACATTAATTTTTTCTGAAAATTACGATTCGGTTGCTGTTCGTGCCTTTGCTGTTATTGCTTATCCCCCAAATGTTAGAGGTTTTTGTAAAACTTTGCTCGTTAATCATTACGCAATCGTATGAAAACCCGATTTTTTCGCCAATCGGAATAACAAAATCTTCGAGATTTATACTTTTGTTTCGCACTTCACCGACTTCAAAAACAACCCATCCTTGTTTTTTTGTAATCCGAAATAATTCTTTGAAAACGTCAAACATTATTTCCGACCAACTTTCGACGTTTTTCGACATCGTGATTTTCTGCTGAATTTCTGCTGTCTCAATGTCGTTAAACCAACAACGCAACCAATTATCTTGAGCATATTGCACAACGTCTAAAAAAGGCGGCGAAGTTACAGTTAAATTTACAGATTCATCAGAAATTTCAGGTGTTTGACGTGCATCTTCTGTTAAAAATTTCGCCTTCACACTTCGCAAACTTTCAATCTGCTGCGCTGATAAATTTTTCAGCAAATCCTTACTTTTTTTATAGATAATCTGTTTCACATTTCGATACGTCGGCGATTGATTATATTTCGCATTTATTTTCAACTGACGCTCTGGCGAAACTGCCTGATTCGGCGGCAAAGTATAAACGCTGAAATATCCTGCCGAATGTCCGGTAAGTCGGTTTGTTGAAACCATTCTGAGCCATTTATCAACTGCGTCGAGCGTTTCTCGTTCGAGAAAATAGTTTTTCAAAGAAAGAATTTCCGCCAAAGTTTCGCTTTCATAAAACATTGACAAATCAATGTCCGTATCGAGATTGCCATTTATCGGAATTGCGTCCAATCGTTCCTTTATTTCTTGAAGACTCGGAATATTTATTCTGCCTTCAGTCAAAATTCGGCTTATCGGATTGATGTCATTGGCAATAACATTTCTGCCGTTCAAAGCGGCTTCGATAACTGTCGTGCCTCGCCCGCTGAATGGGTCGTAAACCGTATCGCCCGGCGCAGTCAATTTTGTAATAAAAAAATTCGGCAACTGCGCCTTAAAACAAGCACGATAAGCAATTTCATGAAGTGCGTTAGCTTGCCTCTGTTTTGATGTCCAAAATTCGCCCGAAATTCTCGGATAAGCAGTATCAAAATCTTTAACAAACGAATCTTCCGACTCAAAAAGTGAAGTTTGAGTCGGTATTTTATTTGATTTTTCTAAAAGTAATAACATGTAACTTTTTATTTTACAACAATTTATCCGGCGTAATCGGCAAATCTCTGACGCGCTTTCCGGTGGCATTGAAGATGGCGTTGGCAACTGCCGCCGCGACTCCGACGATGCCGACTTCGCCGATGCCTTTGATACCCATTTTGTTGACGATTTTATCTTCTTCCGTAACGAAGATCGAATTTATTTCGCCGATGTCGAGATTTGCCGGAATGTGATAATCGGCATAACTGCGCGTCACGAAATTGCCGTGGCGCGGATCAATCGTTGATTCTTCGTGCAAAGCCTGACCGATGCCCCAATTCACGCCGCCGATCATTTGCGAATGCGATGTTTTCGGATTCAGAATCCGTCCCGCGCCCGTCGCCGTGATAAAGCGTTTGACGCGCACCATTCCCGTCAAATCGTTGACCCAAACTTCCGCAAAATTGGCGTTAAAAGCGTGCGATGAATATTTTTCCGCGTCTGCCGGAGGTTTTGCGTCAACACGCGTTTGAAATTCGGTTAAATTTGCCGCTTCCATCAATTGCAAAACCGTTGGCGGTGCAAACCAATCGACTTTTGTTTTCGCTTGAAGCTCGCTCAGAGCCTTCAAACAGCCTTCATAAACCGCATTGGCAAAGCTCGCCGCGCCTTGCGACGCCCGAACCGACCGAACCGGCGGCTGGCGGCAAACTCGAATCGCCGATTTTGATGCCGATCTTGTTCATCGGCAAATTAAATGTTTCGGCGGCGGTTTGCGCCAAAATCGTGTATGTTCCCGTGCCGAGATCGGACGCGGCGAGTTCGATGCTTGCCGTTATTTCGTTGCCTTTGCGGTTTAATTTGACGATTGCCGATGTATCGCGTTGCCGCGCCGGATAACTTCCGCATCCGACACCGTAACCGACCCAGAAATCGCCCTGTTTGTTGGTTCGCGGCTCGAATTTACGATTTTTCCAACCGAAATCTTCCGCGCCTTTTTTCAAACATTCGACGACCGAACGCGACGACCATTCTTTGCCGTTCGACGGATCTTTCGCGGGTTCGTTCTTGATGCGGAATTCGACCGGATCGAGTTTTAATTTGTATGCGAGTTCATCAATCGCCGATTCGAGTGCGAAACTGCCCGTAGATTTTCCCGGCGCACGATTGAACGTCGGCAAGATGATGTGCATCTTCGCCACGCGGTAAGTGATACGCGAATTCGGCGTGTCATACATCACTTTTGAAACGTCGCCGCAACCTTCGACAAATTCTTCCGTAATCGCGCAATGCGTCGTCGTTTCGTGCGAAACGGCGGTTAATTTTCCGTCTTTTGTCGCCGCGAGGCGAACTTTTTGGATATTTTTCTGCCGCAAACCGACCGAATTAAACATCATCTGTCTGGTCAGAGCCAATTTCACGGGACGTTTGACGACTTTCGCCGCCATCGAAGCGATGACGACATGCCCCCACGCGCCGCCTTTCGAGCCGAAACCGCCGCCGATATGCGGCGTGATGACGCGGACGTTTTCGAGCTTCAAACCCCAAACCGTCGCCAGACCGTTCTGCACGCCGTTGACGACCTGCGATTCGTTGTAAAGCGTCAATTTGTCGTCGCCGTCCCAAACCGCAATCGTCGCGTGCGGAGCCATCGGCTGATGATGTTCAATCGGCGTAACATAATCTTCTTCGACCTTAAACTCTGCCGTTTGCAAGGCTTTTTCCGTATCGCCGCGCACTTCGTCTTCGCGCTGTTGCGGCTTGACGGCGTTTGATTTTTCTTTCTCAAAATCAACCTTCGCCGCCGTTTTTTGATACGAAACCTTGACCAAT
>CALMEH010000721.1 GCA_937863115.1 uncultured Acidobacteriota bacterium | reverse complement strand
CAAGCAGAAGTTCTTTTTTAGGTGTTTTCTTTGTATCTTTTGTTTTCGGTAAATATTTATGGTCAGCAAAATCATCTTTTTCTTTTGGAAGAATCTCATTTCTAACGCTTTTTGCAATCTCTTTTATGCTCCGTGGCGTATTTTGAAGACTAATTATGTCATTAAGCCAAGCAGTTTCTCTGAGATTGGGATTCTCATCTAAATAATAGGTGGGAATGTGCCAATGACTAACGAAATAGATTGAGAGAGGAATAACTTCATTACTATTAACTTTAATTGAAGTAAGCCTTGAAAAGAACTCTCTTTTGTGATTCTTAACTCTACCAATAATACAGAGAAGAACTATTTCTTTAGCATTGTAAAAAGAAATTTCATCTATCATCTGAATTAAAGAATCTCCTGAACACGACCCATCATCAAAAATAAAACAAATATTGTCTTCTACTTTAGCTTTAAGAAAATCCGAATTGTGCGGAAATTTCCATCCTTCGGCGGTTTCAAATCTTTCGATTTCAATTTCTTCTATATCTTCATTTTTTAGAACAGTTTTTAGTTGGCGAAAATCAAAATATTCAATTCCTGATTTTCTAGGATAAAATACTCGAACTTTTTCTGTCTTAAATTGCCCTTTATCTAATCGAGTTTTCTCAATTGCTTTGAATACTGTTTCTAATAATTCATTTGAAAGTTCCGGCAATATTTCTTCAGTTTTAAAGAAATATGGGTGGATAACATTATTAAACTTCAAAAAACCAACCCGAATCGTATCTTCGCTAATGCTATCAAGGAACTTATTTTCAATAATTATTTCATTTTTCTGATGTATGTAACTTGTTTTAGAACCAAAAACAACAGTTTCTTCAAACTTAGTCTGATTAATACTTAGTCGAATAGGTATATTTGTATGAGGATTTATCCGAATAATTTCTTTTGAAAACAAATCCTCCGAAAATAGATCATCAATTACCTCATTACCAAGTAGCTTAGAAATTGGATATTTATACAATGAAAAGAGCCTGTTTTCATAATTTTTAATAAATAACTTTGTTGTTTCAAACTCTGGGTCAAGAATAGAAACGATTACCGCAACATACTCAATACTTGTTCCTAACTCCTTGAGCCGTTCGTTTAGTTTGTCTGTTAAGAAACCTGAAGATATAACATGACAAACCAAAATGTATTTTTTGCTTGAGTCAATATTTCCTTCATGCAAGTCATTTTCAAAAGTATGAGAGGCATCAATAGAAGTATAAGAATCTTTCGAGATAAGATTTTGCAATTCTAGTGATTTTAGAATCTTGTCACTGGTTGATGTAATACCAATAAAATTAAAATCTGCAAAATTCTCAATTTCTGATTCAAGTTTACTATAAAGCAGATTACTGATTATCTGACAGTCATTTTTGTCATTAACAAGATTATTCAATTCAACATACTCTTTCTGATAGTAATTCCCGCTACATAAATACAAGCTCCTATTATCATCTTTTTTTATACATTCATGTTTAACTACCAAATCTTCAATCTGTTTTGCTGTTATCAAATCATTCTCAATTCGATAAAATTCAATAATATTATCTTTATTTGGAAAATTAGATATTAGATTCCCGTAACTATCGAACGAGTGTAAGTGTCCAACAATGTTTGCAGGGTCGTTGAAATCCGACTTTGCAAGCGAATGTTGGTTATACAAGAGGGCATTTAACTTTTCTTTATCATCATCGTTGTATATTCCCAACCATTTGACATTCAAATCCTTGCTATTCTCATCAAAATCAATAAGTGGTAAAGGATGTAATTTGTAGTTTCTTAAAGCAGAACTAATACTGAGAATTTCTAAGGCAATATCATTGATAATATCTTTGGGTGGAGAATTAAGTATTACTACATTGTTTCGATTATTGATTTCATAATCGGTCAACAAAAAGTAAAGAGTTTTCTTTATTATTCTTTTATCAATTTTACAACCTTTGAAACTAATGAAAACAAGAGAGTGGTTATTAGAATCCCAGGTTTCACGCCTTAATTCTTGTCGTAAAGCCGAGTAGAGCCTTTCTTTTGGAACATTCAACTTTTCAACAATGGTGTGAATGTTGACATACTTTTTATTTGTGGATTTAACTTTGGAAAACACCGCTTCAGGAGGCTTTATAGAAGTTGAATCCAATTTTGAAACGTCTTCAATTGCAGGTATGTAGAAACTTAATAGAGTTCCTGGGAAAAACTGTTTGTTATTTCCAAAGTAAGAAAACGCATTATCAATATCATCATCAACACTAAAATCAAAAAGTATTTTGCCGAAATTACTGCGAACAATTAACAGCCCTTTATACCGTCGAACTATGGTCAAAACATCAAATAATCCTCTTGGAATGAATTGGTCAACCACGTTTTTCTCGTGGTAAATCGGATGCCTTGAGGTGTTATGGCTGAAAGAATGTTTTAAAATATTTGATTCTAAGTTCTCAGAATTTGACGTTTTGAATTCATTTAGAAATTGTTCTCTAAGAGTATTTGTAATTCCGCTTCCAAAGTCGAAGAAAGAGAATTCAATATACGACTCGTTTTTATATTTCTTTTTTATATGGTCATAGAAAAAATCAAAGGTTTCTTCCAAGCATTCACTTTCAAAATTTATTTCCTTTAAGAATTGTATTTCTTTTGAAGTTTTCTCCGATTCATCAAATTTTCTACGAAATGAAATACTCATAAATGCCATTTGCGGAAATTTTGGAATTGAAGAATCTAATGAATGATCTAAGAAGTTTAAATAGAGTTCTTCAGTTATGATAGTGCTTAGAGAATTACTAGCAAAAGGATGAAAACATTTATTTTCTTGAAGTAAATCTTCTATTGCAGAGTTAAGGCGATAAATTGGCTCAATTATTTGCTGGATTCCTTTTTCGCTATAATTATTAACGAAATCAAGTCTTATAAATGGCGTAACACCATTTCTATTATAAATTTCATAAGATTTGGACTTCTCTGGATAATAATTGAGTTCCTTTTTTAAGTAGTTGATAAATTTATCATCTATGCCAAAACATTCTCGACACATATCTGGTGGAACAGTTTGCCAAATCTTCCAAACTTCCCAAATTTCAATCATTTGCCTTTTTACTCTAGTATCAAGTTCAGACGCAGAAATGCCTTCATGAAAAAATAAAACTTTGAACTTAATTTTGGCTTCAACGAAAGACTTAAACAATGCAGAGAGAACAAGTAATTCTTGATTCCCAATATATTCAACATTTGTCAGATCAAATACATATATATCTCTAAAATTTGATTTTAAGTTGGTGTATATTTTACTAATTACTTTATCAAGGTGCTTATCAGTAAATTTCGAGTCGAATCTTATTTCCATGTGGGAAATCCTTATTAGAATAAATTTGGGTAAATATCAATTATTGCGTTGAGCGATTTTACGTTATCATTTTCATTTCTGCAAACCACACATTATTTTTGGAATTTAATAAACTAAATTTTGATTGCAATTTTGTTGCGCTATAGCTTGAAAACAGAATCACATTTTAACTTATTTTCCGAGCATTTTTGCGTATTTATTGATAATTGCCCAAGTCGTTTTGTCGGTGTCGAAGACGGAGTTTAAGCCTTGTTCTTCCATCGGCGGATCGCCCATTAGGTCGTCGCCTTTTTTCCAAAATGGTTGGTTTGCAATTGGTCGCGCTGTGCCGCCGAATGCCCAGAAGTTTGCGCCGGCGAGATTGTTTTTGCGGGTGAGAAAGGCGAAGACTTTTGAGTAATAATTGTCGCGTAATTTGGTTGTTGAATTGATGTCGAACGATTGCGCGTCGCGTGGTAAGCCGAATTCTTCAATGACGAGCGGTTTGTTTAGTTTTTCGGCGATTTTGAGATGTTCGTTCAAGTATTCGGTCATTTTTTCGGCAGCGTTCGGAAAATCTTCGGCGAGTTTTCCGTCTCGAAACCATTGCCAATTTTTTGCCCAGATGTGAATTGTTAAGTAATCAATGTTTTTGTCGGCGTGAATTTGCTCGAAAATTTCCATACTTTCCGTGCCGATTCTGCCTTCGTGTCCGATGACGACGAGATGATTTTTGTCTTTTTTCTTAATTAAAGCGGCAGTTTCGGAGATAAATTTTTTGTAATCTTCATTTTCACTCGGACGCATCGGGCGCGGTTCGTTGGCGATTTCCCACGCCATAATTGTTGTGTCATCGGTGTATTTCTTTTTATTGAATTTGTTCGTGCGGTTCATTACGACAGCGATTTGTTCGTTATAAGCGGCTTTGCAAGGCACACACGAATAAAATTGCGAAACCGTGTCGCGCAGTTCGTCCCAAGTCAGACGCCGGGTTTCCATATCTTTCGGATTTTTTTTATTCAAAATAAGATATGGCGGAAACCCGCCGCTCCATTCCCAATTATTGCTGAAGAAAATAACGGCTTTCATCTGGCGTTTGTGCATCTCGAAAAGCAGTAAATCCAAACCTTCCAAGACTTCTGTGTTAAATTTCCCTTGCACGGGTTGAAGCGGTGGCGAAATTCTTTCTACGCCGTTGATTTGCCCTGTGCCTTCTGCTCCGGCGATGACGCGCAAATTTATCACGCCGTTCTTTTTCAAAAAATCAAGCTCTTTGCGAAGCCTTTCCGCGCCGCGTTTTTTGTCTTTTTCGAGTCCCAAATACGAGCCATACCAATAATTTGTGCCGATGAAATAATAAGGCTTTTTGCCAATGAAAAGTTGTCCGTTTTTGACGCTGACAAACTGCGAATACTGCGCGAAACAGACAAACGGAAATGTGGCAACGAGAAAGAAAAAGAGCGCGAAATGTTTGATTTTCATAAATTTGACATTTTTAATTATCGTATAAATTTAGAATGAAACAAAATCGCGCCGAACGCCGTCTAACTAAAAAATGTTAAGGGGTTATTTATGAAAAAATTAGTGTTGATTTTGTTGATTTCGATAACGGCGGCGGTGGCTTGCGGGCAAAAACCGAAAGGCATTCAAGAAGGCGCAATTTTGGCGACTCAGACGCTTGGGAAAGACGAAAAGCTGACGAGATTTAAGGTTGAAACGGTGGCGACGGGTTTGGAAGTTCCTTGGGGATTTGCGTTTTTGCCGAACGGTGATTTGCTTTTTACAGAGCGTCCGGGCAGAGTTCGGATCATCGAAAACGGCAAACTGAAATCCGAAAATGTTTTCAAAGTTCCCGATGTCGAACCGTCGAGCGAAAGCGGTTTGATGGATATTTCGATTCATCCGAATTATAAGGAAAACAAGTTTGTCTATCTCGCTTACGCTTACAATAATGACGGAAAATTCGTCAAAATCGTGCGCTATAAATTCGACGGAAAAACTCTGCTCGAGCCAAAAATAATTATCGCCGCCATTCCTGCCGCACCGAATCACGCCGGAACACGGGCGCGTTTCGGTCTCGATGGCAAACTTTATATCACGACGGGCGACGCGACCGATTGGAATTTGGCGCAAAAGACGAATTCGCTTGCCGGAAAAACTCTGCGGCTTAATGACGACGGAACAATTCCCGCCGACAATCCGTTTGCGAAAGATAAAAATTATCGTCCCGAAATTTGGTCTGTCGGACATCGCAACGCGCAAGGTTTGGCGTGGTCGGTTTCAGGCTTGATGTTTCAAACCGAACACGGTCCGTCGGGTTTTGAAGGTAAAGGCGGCGGCGCGGACGAAGTAAATTTTGTTGAGCGCGGCAAAAATTACGGTTGGGCGGAAATCTACGGTAACAAAACGAAAGAAGGAATGATTGCGCCGCTTTTGGAATATTCTCCGGCGTGTGCGCCCGCCAGCGCAATGGTTTATAAAGGCGACAAATTCCCTTCGCTCAAAGGCAGTCTGTTTTTCGGTTGCTTGCGCGGTGCGCGAATGATTCGCGTCAAATTGGACGGCAGCAAGGTCGTCGCACAGGAAAATCTTTTTGAAGGAAGTTTCGGCAGAATCCGCGAAATCGGCGAATCGCCCGACGGTCTGATTTATTTTTCCACCTCAAACCGCGACGGACGCGGAGCTTCGGCAGAAAACGACGATAAAATTTTGCGAATCGTTCCGGTGAAATAAAACGGAAATTTGCCCGCGAAACACGCGAAAGACGCTAAAAATAAAACCGAAATGTAAATTTATCTGTCTTTTTTCGTGTCTTTCGCGGGTTTCGCGGGCAATATTTCTTATTCCGAACACAGTTTAAATTTTAATTATTCTGCCTGCGAAATACACGAAACAAACAAAATGTATTAAAATTACTTTTCGCGGGTTTCGTATATTTCGCAGGCAATTTTTTAATGAAAAATCATCTTTTTTCACAAACTCCGCAAGGGCTTAATGTCGTCGCAATCGGCGGCGGCAACGGGCTTTCGACGCTGCTTTCGGGTTTGAAAAGATTTGTCAAAGCATCGGATACTGAACCTGTTTGGTTAGATTCTCTGGCGGCGATTGTCGCCGTTTCGGACGACGGCGGAAGTTCGGGCAGATTGCGCGACGAATTGCAGATTCTGCCGCCGGGCGATATTCGAAATTGTATGGTTGCGCTCTCCGAAGATTCTTTGCATTTATCGCAACTTTTTCGGCATCGTTTTCGCGGCGACGGAGATTTAGGTGGACATAATTTCGGCAATATTTTTCTTGCCGCTTTAACCGAAATCACAGGGGATTTTGCCGAAGCCGTGCGGCTTTCGTCGGAAATTTTGGCGAGCAAAGGACGAATTTTCCCCGCCACTGATGCGGATGTGCATCTGGCAGCTGAATTAAAATCGGGCGAAATCGTGCGCGGCGAAACGAATGTTGCAAAAGTCGGAGATCGCATAAAACGCCTTTACCTTGAACCGGAAAATTGTCGTCCTTTGCCCGAAGCACTTACCGCAATTCGTGA
>CALMEH010000720.1 GCA_937863115.1 uncultured Acidobacteriota bacterium | reverse complement strand
AGCCGGCATAGACATATTCCTTCGCCAGTTGCGGAGTCGGATTCGGCACAGGCGCAGACAAAAACGGATTCAGCCGATTGAGCAACGGTTCGGCTTCCTGTTTTTCAAGCAGATTCGCTTTGCCGTTTTCACGCTTTGCCATTTCGCGTTTCGCATCATCTTCCAAATATTTCAGACTCGCGCCGAGTGCGCCGAGCGACAGAAACGCAATAATCACAACTGCCATCCAATTCGTTTTCAGAACGGCAAATATTTTGCCGCTTTCCGGCTTGCCCGATTGGTGAACAATCGTTGAATTGTTCGGCATTTTTGCCACCGTTTTCGTGTCGTTTGACGCTTCTGCTGTGCTGTTTCTCTTCTTTTTTGACATAGCTTTTCTCTTGTGTTTTCAGTCTTTTACAGACTGAAACAATGATTGATGGTAAAAACAATGCGAAACTGAACAATCGTATTGAATATTGAACGATTGTTTAAAATATTCGCCGTTTTCGACGGTTTTTAACTTGATTTATAGAAACGGAATGAAATAGGATAGGACTTGCGAAGGTCATATCTTTTGGACATTCCGATGTCTTGAGATAAACCAAACGGCTCGATTGATAATTAGCGTTATCAATCGGGCGTTTTTTTCGGTTTATCAAATCATTTACAAATAACAAAAAGCCGCTTAACCCGAAACGATTAAACGACTTATTTTACAATATTTTAACGCACAAATCCCGTAGTTCGAAATCTTGCGCGGAAGAATCAAATTTTGTGTTCGGACTGAATTGTTAAGGTTATTCCACATACTGCCTTAATTTAACCTCTTGACCGAAAAATCTTACGGTCGTGTGTTGACTAACGCTTCAAATGATTCTGAAATGTTTCAAAAGTTAAAATATCTTGTTTCTTGAATTCTTTAACTTGAGAAACAAAATCAAACGGGAATTTAACGAAACATTAGCACCAAAATATAAACTGTGTCAAGAAATTTTTTGTTGAGGCGAAAAAAACTGAAAAATCGTTTAATTTCAATTTGGAATGCTCTTTGATGTGCTAATTAAAGTGTCAGTATTTTTAGTTATTTAAGACGAAATAATTGAAAATTGAAATTTGACGGCTGATTTCTTGATAAAATTCTTGAAAAGGTTAATAATTCTTCGATAACTCTTTTCAAAAGTTTTTCGTCGGAACAGAATTACATAATGAACAAACAGCAATCTTTCAAACGATTTCGATTTTCGGTTTTATTTATTTTTTCAGCCGTAATTTTGGCATCAATCGGTTTTTTCGTTTTTACAATACGCACGGTGCCGGTCAAAGCGCAAGACAAACCGTTTGCGCCGAATGCCGTTGTTTTCAGCGAAAATTTCGATTCGGTAACTTTGCCGAATCTGCCGGCGGGTTGGACAACAACTAACAGCGGTTTGAGCCAACCTTTCAGAAGCGTCAACAATTTTCCCGATAGTGCGCCTAATGCAGTTTATACGAATAATCCCGAATTTACGGGCGATGCCGCCTTGACGACTCCGGCAATCCAACTCGGCAATGTGCGCCATAAATTGATTTTCCGTCAAAAATATCAGCTTGATTACGAATTTGATGGCGGCGTTTTGGAAATCAGCACAAACGGCGGCGCATTTACCGATATTATTTCGGCTGGCGGTTCGTTTGCTTT
>CALMEH010000719.1 GCA_937863115.1 uncultured Acidobacteriota bacterium | reverse complement strand
TTTCTTTGTTAATTATCTCCGTCCAAGCATCGGCGTAAGCGTCCGGCGTGTAAATGTTCAGTTTGTCATTCTTTGCAACAATTACTTTTTCAAGATTATATTGCGCGATCTCCTGAGCCAAATCGCAATCTTTATCACACGGTAAAACCGCCGAAACTTTTAATCCTAAATCTTTCCCGATGCTCTGCGCCGCCGCAATCGCTTCGAGCGAAACTTTGTTCAAGACGCAATTTTTGTGTTCGATAAATACTAAAATCATATTACTCGCACCTCCGTTTTCAACTTCTCAACCAATTCGGCTGCGCCCGCTTTCGCGTCGCCATTGCCGAGCATTTGCGTTTGCTTTAGTTTCAAAGGTAAATAAACTCTTTCGATTTTTTGCGCTCCGGCAAATGCTTCGATTGATGGCGTTACGTCGCGGATTTCCTTCTTTTTCGCTGCCATAATGCCTTTCAAACTCGCGTAACGAATCTGTGAAATGCCCGATTGAATCGTCAAAAGCGCGGGCAAATTGTATTTAAACCATTGATGCCAGCCGCTTTCGAGTTCGCGTTTCACTTTTAATGATGAATCGGTCAAGCTTTCGCGGTTGACTTCAATGACAATCGTCGCGTGCGGAATATTCAATAATTCCGCCAAAATCACGCCTGTTTGCCCGTAACTCGCATCGTCAGACTGCAAACCTGTGAAAACCAAATCCGCGTTTTCTTCTCTAATCGCATCGGCAATCGCGTTTGCAATTTGATATGGCGAAAGTTTATTCACTTCGTCCGCAATAATGTGAATCGCACGATCTGCACCACGCGCCAGAGCATCTTTGATAACTGTTTTCGCCGTCTGTGCGCCCAAAGTGCAGACGACAACTTCGCCTTCGCCTTTCGCTTCCTTCATCCGCAACGCTTCTTCTAGCGCGTAGCCGTCCGATTCGTTCGTCTGCTGCGAAATGTTCGATTCGTCAATCCATTTTTCATCGCCGCTGACGCGCAAAACCGCGTCTTTATTGGCAACCTGTTTCATTAAAACGATAATTTTCATAAAAAATTTCAAATTTGAGATTTCAAATTTCAGATTAACTTTATTCTAATACCTTTTTCAATTTAATTCAAAAATGAATGACCATTCATTCACTTCTCAAAATAAAAGCGTTTCTCCAGCCAAACAGGTGAAACGCTTTTAAAAATTTAGCTGTCGTAACGCTTGAAAATCAAACAAGCATTCGTGCCGCCAAAGCCGAAACTGTTTGAAAGAACATATTCGACTTCTCGATTGCGCGGTTCATTCGGAATGTAATCCAAATCGCATTCGGGATCGGGCGTTTGATAATTTATGGTCGGCATCAATTGATTTTCCTTGAGCGATAAAACCGAAATTACGGCTTCGATTCCGCCAGCTGCTCCGAGAGCGTGTCCGGTCATTGATTTTGTCGAACTGACCGCGAGTTTATAGGCGTGTTCGCCGAAAGTTTGTTTGATGGCGAGCGTTTCGTATTTGTCGTTATATGGCGTTGAAGTGCCGTGCGCGTTGATGTAGCCGATTTGTTCGGGCGAAATTCCAGCATCCTTCATCGCTTTTTGCATCACACGGCGCGGACCTGAACCGGTTTCGTCCGGCGCGGTGATGTGAAAAGCGTCGCCGCTCATTCCGTAACCAACGATTTCGGCGTAGATTTTTGCACCGCGAGCTTTGGCAAATTCCAATTCTTCAAGCATTATCAAACCTGCGCCTTCGCCGATCACAAAACCGTCACGTTCAAGATCGAACGGACGCGAAGCCGTTTTCGGATCGTCGTTGCGGGTGGACATTGCCCGCATCGAAGTAAATCCGGCAACCGACATCGGCGTAATTGCCGATTCCGCGCCGCCGCAGAGCATTGCCACCGCATCACCGCGTTCGATCATCCGAAAACTGTCGCCGATAGCGTGTGCGCCTGCCGCGCAAGCTGTCGCCGTTGCCGTATTCGGACCTTTCAAACCGTGTCGAATCGAGACATTTCCTGCCGCGAGATTAACGATTGCCGACGGAATAAAAAACGGTGAAACGCGATCCGGACCTGAAGATAAAAGTTTATCGTGTTCGCGCTCAATTGCCCAAAAATCACCGATTCCGCTGGAAATATAAGTTCCGATTTCTTCAGCATTCGATTCGTCAATCGTAATTCCGCAATCGCGCATCAATTCGTCCGAGGCGGCAATTGCATAATGCGTGAACGCGCCCATTCGTCTGGCTTCTTTTTTCTCCAGATAATTGAGCGGATCGAAATTTTTAACTTCGCACGCAAATTTGACCGGAAATTTTTCCGTGTCGAATTTTTTGATATAGTCCGCGCCGCTTTCGCCTCTTTTCAGTGCTTCCCAAGTCGTCGGCACATCATTTCCGCACGGCGTAACCAATCCGAGTCCTGTTACAACTACACGACGTTTCATAATAATTGAGAAGTGAGATGTGAAAATTAAGAAGTAAGAAAAATCTCACCTCTCAGTTCTCACATCTCACTTGATTTTACCCTTTGTGTTGTTCGACGTAAGCGTAAGCATCGCGGACGGCTTGGATTTTTTCCGCGTCTTCGTCGGGAATTTCGATGTCAAATTCCTCCTCAAAACGCATCACGAGTTCGACCAAATCCAATGAATCCGCGCCCAAATCTTCAATGAATCGCGCATTCTCCGTTACTTCCGCCTCGTCAACGCCTAATTCGTCAACAATAATTTGTTTAATTTTATCTTGAACTTCTGACATAATTTCTCCTAATTTATAAAGATTCTAAAGTATTTCTCAAACTTTCCGTATTTTCGACGTTCAAACAGCGAACATCTCGATTGATTTGGCGAACCAAACCCGATAAAACTTTTCCCGCACCGACTTCGACAAAGGTTTCGACCTCTTCCGCCAGAAGCGTTTCGATACTTTGCGCCCAACGCACAGGCGAAGAAACTTGCCTTACAAGCGAATCTCTGGCGCGTGTGCCGTTCGTGTTTTTGTCGGCAGTTACGTTTTCGATAACCGGAAAACGCAAATCGTTAAACTCTATTTTCGCCAAATCATCGGCTAATCTTTCCTGTGCCGGAAACATCAAATCGCAATGAAAAGGCGCGGAAACATTTAATTTTATGGCTCTTTTCGCGCCGCGCTTTTTTAACAATTCACACGCACGGTCAACCGCATCAGCGTTTCCGGCAATGACGATTTGCGATGGCGAATTGATGTTCGCAGGCGAACAAACTTCGCCTTCACGGACTTCTTCGCAAGCAATTTCAATCGTTTCAAGCGGCAAACCGAGAATCGCCGCCATTGCGCCAACTCCAACGGGAACGGCTTCCTGCATATACATCCCGCGCTTGCGAACAGTTCGCACCGCGTCTGCAAAACTCAAAGCACCGGCAACAACCAAAGCTGAATATTCGCCCAAACTGTGTCCTGCAACGAAATCAGGTTCGGGGTATTCGTATTCTTTCATTGCATTATACGCCGCAATTGATGTTGTCAAAATCGCCGGTTGCGTGTTCGCCGTCAAAGCCAAATCTACCACCGTTCCGTTAAAACACATTTCAGACAGCGAAAAACCGAGCGCGTCGTCAGCTTCTTCAAAAATCATCCGCGACATCGGAAAATTATCGAACAAATCTTTGCCCATTCCAACGCTCTGGCTTCCTTGTCCCGGAAATATGTAAGCTATTTTTGACATTAAACTTAAAATCTAATAACTGTTCCGCCCCAAGTTACGCCGCCACCGAAAGCCGTCAGCAAAACTAAACTTCCTTCTTTGATTTTGCCTAATTGAATACATTCGTCAAGCGCAATCGGGATTGAAGCGGACGAAGTGTTTCCGTGAAAAGCGATATTTGAATAAACTTTTTCTTCCGGCACTTTCAGGCGCGAAGCAACGGCATCAGTAATTCGCTGATTCGCTTGGTGCGGAATGACAAGATCAACATCGTCAACCGTAAAACCTGCTTTATCAAGCATTTCCGCCGAAATATCAGCCATCGAACGCACGGCGACTTTGAAAAGTTCGTTGCCTTTCATTTTGAAAAAATGATCGTGATTATCAATCGTTTCGTGTGTCGTGCCGAGTTTTGTTCCGCCGCCGGGCGCATATAGGGCTTCTTCGTAACTGCCGTCCGAACGGATTTTCGTTGCTAAAATTCCTTTGCCTTCGGGAACAGGACCAAGAACTGCCGCGCCCGCGCCGTCGCCGAAAATGACGCACGTTCCGCGATCGGTATAGTCAACGTATTTCGTCAAAACTTCCGCGCCGATAACCAGCGCATAGCGAATTTGTCCGGTGCGAATCATTGATTCGACCATCGTAATTCCGTAAAGAAATCCTGAACA
>CALMEH010000718.1 GCA_937863115.1 uncultured Acidobacteriota bacterium | reverse complement strand
AGAGTTTGAAGGAAAAAACCATCGAACGCGAAACGCGGGCGCAAATGAAAGAAAAGTTAGGTTGAAAGATAGCGAAAGTTAGGTTAATTTATAGTAAAACTAAAGGCAGAAACACGACCGTAAGGGAGTGTGCCGATTTTTACACACTTCCTTACGGGCGTGTTTCTGCCATTCGTATAAAATTATGAAATCTCAGGCAATTATCGGAAATTTTCTTGATGCTAAAGCGGATGCTTTGGCGGTGGCAGTGTTTAAGGACGAAAAAGCGTCGGAAGGCGTGTTGAAATCTTTGGACGAGTTGACAGGCGGCATTATTTCTTCCGTTATCAAAACCGAAGAATTTAAAGGCTAAGTCAATGAAACGGCGTTAATTCGGTTTGCGGCAAGCGGCAAAGGCAAGGCTTCGAGAGTTTTGCTCATCGGAGTCGGCGACAAGGACGAATATAAAGTTGCCAGCGTGGCAAATGTTGCCGGAACAGCGGCGCGTTTCTTGCGAAAACGAAATCTGAAAAGTTTCGCGCTCCTGCCGCGTTGCGAAGCAGAGGCGTTTGAAGTGGCAAAATGTGCGGCGCAAGGCGTAATCACAAGCCAATTTGAACTCGATAAATATCGCACCAAAGACAAAAACGATAAAGCAATTGAAAATTTCACGATTTGCATCGAAGACGCGAAAAAATCAGACATCGAAAACGGTCTCGCCGCTGGCGAAGCAATCGGAGATTCGATGAACTTTGCGCGTGATCTCGCAAATGAACCGCCGAACATTTTGCACCCAACCGAAATGGCGAAACGCGCCGAAAAAATGGCGAAGGAAGTCGGGCTAAAGTGCGAAATTTTAGACGAAGCCAAGATGGAAAAACTCGGAATGGGTTCGCTGATGTCCGTTTCTTACGGTTCGGAACAACCCGCGAAGTTTATCGTGTTGAAATACGAGCCGAAAAAGTCAACCGGCAAAAAGAGCGAACTACTCGCGCTTGTCGGCAAAGGCATCACGTTTGACACAGGCGGAATTTCGCTCAAACCCGGC
>CALMEH010000717.1 GCA_937863115.1 uncultured Acidobacteriota bacterium | reverse complement strand
AGGTTTAAGCGTTGCCACTCCGCAATTAACTCGATTTGTCGTGCCCTTGACGATTGCGATTTTGGTCGGATTATTTTTAATTCAAAAACGGGGAACTGCGGGAATCGGGAAGATTTTCGGTCCGGTAACAATGTTGTGGTTCACAGTTCTTGCCATTCTCGGTATCGCGCAGATTTTCCATTATCCGCAGGTTTTCGCAGCCGTTAATCCTTTGCAGGGAATCGAGTTTTTTATTCGCAACGGTTGGCACGGATTTATTATTCTCGGTTCGGTATTTCTTGTTGTAACAGGCGGTGAAGCTCTTTATGCGGATATGGGACATTTTGGCAAAAAACCGATTCGACTGGCGTGGTTTGCGATCGTGTTACCGTCATTGTTGTTGAATTATTTCGGACAGGGCGCATTATTGCTTGAAAATCCGGCGGCGGCAGAAAATCCTTTTTACAATCTTGCGCCTTCTTGGGCGTTGTATCCAATGATTGTTTTGGCGACCTGCGCGGCAATTATCGCATCGCAAGCCTTAATTTCAGGCGCATTTTCGTTGACCATGCAAGCAGTTCAACTCGGTTTGATTCCACGTCTGAAAATTACGCATACATCCGATAAAGAATACGGACAAATTTATCTTCCGGCAGTAAATTGGGCGTTAATGGCAGGTTGTATCGTTGTTGTTTTGGGGTTTCATACATCAAGCAATCTTGCCGCCGCTTACGGCATTGCGGTAACTTCGACGATGGTAATTACAACCGCTTTGTTGTTTGTCGTTGCCCGGGAGCGTTGGGGGTGGAGCTTCAAAAAAGCGGCTTTGATGTGTAGTTTTTTCTTAATCATTGATTTATCGTTTTTTGGTGCTAACGTCATTAAAATTCTCGATGGCGGGTGGTTTCCTTTGACACTTGCGGCAGTTATTTTTACGATGATGTTGACGTGGAAAAAAGGCAGAAGCATTTTAACGATGCGGATACAAAACACGACCGAGATTTTGGAAGATTTTCTCGAAAAAGTCGAAAAACAAAAGCTGACACGAGTTTCCGGCACGGCTGTTTTTATGAATGGAAACGCCACACGCACACCGCCCGCGCTGATGCACAATCTGGAACATAATAAAGTTCTGCATGAAAGGATTTTGTTTGTAACCGTTAAAACGCGCCCGATTCCTTATGTCGAATCGGAAGAACGATATAAATATGAAAAATTGACCAACGGTTTCAGCCGTGTGAAAGTTTATTACGGCTATATGGAAGACCCGGATATTCCGAAAATACTTTCCGAAATCGAACAACCGGGTTTTGTTTTTAATCTCGGAGAAACAACATTTTTCCTCGGGCGTGAAACGATTATCGCAACCGAAAAACATTCGGGAATGTCGCGTTGGCGGGAGAAACTTTTTGGTTTAATGTCGAAAAACGCCCGAAGCGCAACCGCATTTTTCCGAATTCCACCGAATCGTGTTGTCGAATTAGGTGAACAAGTTGAAATTTAGAATTGCAGTATTAAAAGCATACAAAAAAGCCGATTTTACAGAAAATCGGCTTTTATTTTCAATTCTATATTAATTTAGATTAGAAAACTTTTTTCACGGCTTTTTTAGATTTGTTAAAAGTCCATTTACCACCTTTGTATGTTTGTTTTCCTACATAAACAGTGCCTTTAGATGTTTTTCGATAAACGTATCGAACGCCGTTCGCTGATTTTCGATAAACGTATTTGCCGCCGCGCCACGTTTTTGAAGCTAAACTTCGATTTTTCTTTTTAACCGTAACATTTCCGGTGCGTTGAGCCATAACGCTCAGCGAATCTGCAACAAATGCGACCCCCAAAATCATTGCTAATGCAAAAAATAATCCTAAAAACTTTTTCATAAAAACTCCTATTTGTAATTGAATATTTTGTGTAATCATTCGATACACTTCTTAAATCTTACAATTGGAAATTGCAATAGGCGTGCCACAGACTTTAGTTATCCGAACGAACATTTTCGCGCAAAATTTGCACGACATCTTCGGTCGAAGTTCCCGGTAAAAACACTTCAAACACGCCTTTTTCTTTGAGTCCGGCAATATCTTCCTGCGGAATAATTCCTCCGACGAAGACAAGGCAATCGTCCATACCGTTTTCGCGCAAAAGATTAACGATTCGCGGACAAAGCGTGTTATGTGCGCCCGACAAAATTGAGATTCCGACGGCATCAACATCTTCCTGCAAAGCGGCAGAAGCAATCATTTCCGGCGTTTGCCGCAAACCTGTATAAATCACTTCCATTCCGGCATCGCGCAAAGCACGCGCGACAACCTTCGCACCACGGTCGTGTCCGTCAAGTCCGGGTTTCGCAACTAAAACTCTGATTTTTTTTTCATTCATAATTTTTTAAGTATATTAGCGAACAAACTGCTCAAGCAAGCCACCGCGCTTAATGAAAGGTTTTAGTTCCGCCCAAGTTACAGAATAATTTCCGGTTGGCTGAAGGGCTTGAATAACGTGCGGAAAACCGTAATCATAAATAAAAATTACGCCCGATTCGCTGACGGCAAAACCTTCGAGATTTTCAACTTTGAAATCTGCGTCATTAAAATATTCAGAAGCGTCAAAATCTGAAGTTTCCGAATCTTTTTTATAATCTTCATTAGCTTGTTTGATTTCCGCTTGCTGTTTTTTCTTGATTTCTTTGGCAAGTCCGACTAGATTTGTAAAAACATCGGCAGGCTTGATTTGATTTCCGGTTTTCAAATTTACAACGACCGTTTTGCCGATTGAAGCTGGATAAGCGGCTGTTCCCGACATTGAAAGATAAATGCTCAGAATACCGTTTTTGTTATAACCGACATCGTAATCGGCTTCTTCAAGCCATTGATATTCGCCCATTTCATCTTTAACCTTAAAATTGAAATTTTTTCCAAAACTGATTGAGGCTTCAATTTTTTTCGAAAGCGCGTTTGTTGCCGCTTTTACTTTCGGATAATTAACCGTAAAAGTTTTCTTGAAGTCCGCCATTGGTTTCGGGCGCGTGTAGGTAACTTTTCGTGGTGTGATTTTTACACTTTGAGCCAAAGAAACAGTAGAAAATGCAAATATAAAAAGCAGACAGAGTAAAATTTTAATTTTCATAATTGATTAATTTGTCTTCGGTTTGAGTAGAATTTTTTCCTCAAAATCCATTGCCGGCGCACCGAAAAGACAGCGCAATTTCCCGTAAAAAGTTTTCTTTGTTCGGATTGCTTCCAATGTTTCAGCCCAACCGTGCGAATTGATCCAAAG
>CALMEH010000716.1 GCA_937863115.1 uncultured Acidobacteriota bacterium | reverse complement strand
TTCTGAAAAAATGGATCCGTCGAAAATGAATCGGACAAACGGCAAAGATATTGACGGCGGAACAATCAAAGGTCGTATTTACAACGGAGTGAAGACTCCGAGCATTTAGTGTTTGGAAAGTTTAGGAGAAAAACGATGAAAATAAATAAGTGGAAAGCAATGTTTTGTAGTTTGATTTTACCGATGTTTTTAGCGTTGGCTTTGCCAACATTTGCGGCTTGGACACAGAATCAAAAAATCACTTCAACCCCGCGCAGTGTCGGCGCACAGTTCGGCAACGCGGTGGCGATAAACGGCAATACGATGGTTGTCGGTGCAAGGTTTGACAGCACGACGGCTTCGCAAGCGGGTGCGGCATATGTTTATGTTTTGAATAACGGAACTTGGACGCAACAGGCGGTTTTATTGGCAAATGACGGCGCGGCTGCCGACAAATTCGGTTATTCGGTAGCAATTAGCGAAGATACAATCGTCGTTGGCGCATATCAAGACGACACGACTTTTACAAACAGCGGTTCGGCGTATGTTTTTGTTCGCAACGGCGCAACTTGGTCTTTTCAACAAAAATTGACGGCAAACGACGGCACGGCTGACGATGAATTCGGCAATGCCGTTGAAATTACAGGCGAAGTTATCGCCATCGGTTCGCATTTTGCTGATATTCCCGGAACTTCATCGGCAGGTTCGGTTTATCTCTATCGGCCGAACGGCCCAGGTTGGGCGCAAAAGCAAAAAATCCGGTCAACCGCCGGACCGCTCGGGGTATTTGGAAATTATTTCGGCGAATCGATCGCGGTTAGCGGCAGTAAAATTGCTATCGGCGCATCAGGCGATAATACACCGGAAACAGCCGCCGGAGCGGTTTATGTTTTTGCAGAAATCGGTGGCGGAACTTACGCTCTGCAACAAAAACTTACTATTTCAAACGGCACGAACGGTGATATTTTCGGTTGTTCGGTCGCAATGGAAGGCAACACGCTCGTCGCCGGAGCGCGTGAAGATGCGCCTTTTGCCGGACAAACGGCGCGTGGTTCGGCATACATTTTTGAGTTCAACGGCGCAACTTGGGTTTCGCAAGGACAACTTCTCGCCTCAGACGGCGCGGCGTTCGACCGTTTCGGTTGGTCGGTTGCCGTCAGCAATAACACAATCGCTGTCGGCGCACGCGAAGACGATACAACCGTCGGAGCAGATGCAGGCTCCGCGTATGTCTTCGCACGAAACGGCGCGACTTGGACACAAACTCAAAAACTTGCGCCAAATGATACTTTCAACGGCGACCGATTCGGTTCGGGCGTGGCTTTGAGTTTTGGGCATTTGGTTGTCGGCGCGGCGGAAAAACAATTAACTGCGCCAAACGGTCAAGGCGCAGCGTATTATTTCACCCTGCCGCCACCGAAAACCAAATTCGATTACGACGGCGACGGCAAAGCCGATATTTCGATTTTCCGCCCGATAAACGGTCAATGGTGGTATCAGCGGAGTCTGAATAATGCTATTTCCGCTTTGCAATTCGGAAATTCGACAGACAAACCCGTTCCCGCCGACTTTGACGGCGATGGTAAAACCGACATCGCCGTTTTTCGCCCGTCAACGGGTGAATGGTTTGTTCTGAGAAGTTCAAATTTAACTTTTTATGCAGTTCCCTTCGGAATTTCAACCGACAACCCCGCGCCCGACGATTTTGACGGCGACGGATTTGCCGACATCGCTATTTTCCGCGCTTCGGAAGGAACTTGGTATATCAACAAATCTTCCGGCGGAACACAAATAGCGCAATGGGGCAGCGCAAGCGATGTTCCCATGAACGCTGATTACGACGGCGACGGCAAATCTGACTTGGCTATCTTTCGCTCGTCTGATGGTTCGTGGTGGATCAATCGTTCGACTACCGGAATTTTCGCCACATCCTTTGGAGTCGGCACCGACAAACCTGTTCCCGCTGATTTCACGGGCGACGGCAAGACCGACATCGCCGTTTGGCGACCGGGCAACGGCAGTTGGTATGTTCTGAGAAGTGAAGATTCGAGTTTCTACGCTGTGCCATTCGGCGCAAACGGCGATATTCCTGTTGCCGCCGATTTTGACGGCGATGGTAAATCTGACTTTGCAGTTTTCCGCTCCGACGGCGCGAATTGGTTTATTCAACGCTCGACCGCGGGAATCTTGATTCAACAATTCGGCGCAAACGGGGATTTGCCGACACCTGCTTCGTTTGTTCCTTAGCCAGTTTAGAGTTCAAACTTTAGTTTGCCGCAACAGCGAGCAAAGCGATGCCGGTTGCGAAATGGCAGCAAATTTGTATGTTTCGCTAGCAAAATCCGTCTTGCCTCGCTCGCGGTTTTACAAAATGAAGTTTGAACTCTGAACTTTTCGCTTGTAATTTTGCAACTTGCCTTGTAAAATTGACATTAAAGTAAAGATTCGTATTTTGAATCTAAATTATTTAAAAATAGGAGAAATTAAATAAATGTCAGCAGTTTTAGCACCAACGGTTGAAATGGTTGTAACGGATTCGGCAATCAATGAAATTAAAGGT
>CALMEH010000715.1 GCA_937863115.1 uncultured Acidobacteriota bacterium | reverse complement strand
ACGTTGGCGCGAGCGTAACTTATTCGAGCGCGGCTTCTTCGATTTTTGTCGAAAAAGGCGAAAATATCACGATTCGCAACAACATTTTTCACGACAGCGCAAACGGATTTTTCGTTGCTTCGAGCGAAGAACTTGCTTCGCGCAATATTTTGGTTGAAGGCAATTATATCTACGACAACGGCATTGTCGGAAGCGCGTTTCAGCACAATAATTATACAGCGGCGATAGGAATTACGTTTCAATACAACCGTTTTGGCGCACCGAAAACAGGCGCGATTGGCAACGCTTTGAAAGATCGTTCGGCAGGTTTGGTTGTGCGTTATAATTGGATCGAAGGCGGAAATCGGCAATTAGATTTGGTTGACGGCGAAGACAGCGCATTGATTCGCAACGCGCCCGAATATCGCAAAACTTTTGTTTACGGAAACATTTTGATCGAGCCGGACGGCGCGGGAAATAATCAGATCACGCATTACGGCGGCGACAGCGGAAACGAGCCGAATTACCGCAAAGGCACGCTTTATTTTTACAACAACACCATCGTTTCAACCCGCAGCGGCAACACGACAATTTTTCGGCTTTCATCAAACAACGAAAATTGCGACGCGCGAAACAATATTTTTTACAACACGGCAAACGGCGCAAATCTCGCACTTGTTGACAGCACGGGCGTTTTGACGATTTCAAATAATTGGCTCAAAATAGGTTGGCGCAACACGCACGGAACTTTGAACGGCACGATCAACAATAACGGAAGTTCGATTTTGGGAACTTCGCCGAATTTTATCAACGAAGCCGCGCAAGATTTTCGCCTCGCCTCAAATTCCGCCACGATAAATGCGGGAACGACTTTGCTTGCGGACGTTTTGCCGCTAAACAACGTCTTGCACCAATACGTCAAACATCAAACGAGTGAACCGCGCCCGACAAATGGAAATTTAGACCTCGGCGCGTATGAATTCGGCACTGCGCCAATGCAAATCACGACAACAAATCTGCCAAATTCCCGACGCGCCAAACCTTACGATCAAACTCTGCAATCAACAGGCGGAACCGGCGCGATAACTTGGACAATTTCATCGGGAAATCTACCAATCGGCTTACGTCTCGATTCGCAAACAGGAAAAATTTACGGCAAAAGCGTAGTCCGAGGAACATGGAACTTCACGATTACCGCCACCGACAGCCAAAACCAAACGGCGGTGCGGAATTTTACGATTGAAGTGAGATTATATTTGAGTTTTTAATTAAAACCGTATCTGCATTTATCTATTATCATCTTGCCAAATTTCAATAGCTCGTTTCAGCAACTCAATTTCAGATGGATTTTGAATTCCTCTTTTTACAAAGTCTTTACGGGCAATTTCAATATTATTTTGATACACACGACTGTTGTGCAAAACGATGGTATTTAAATGTTGCCGAAGTTGAATTAACTCAGAAGTATCCGAAGGAACTTGCAGTCTTTTTTCTCTATTCGAAGATTTGGAATATGAGTCAATTTCGACCGAAGAAGTTTTGGATATTCGCCTTGAACGGTAAAAAAGTATGCCGACGACTAAAACAACAACTATACAAAGAAAAACGATAATGTTCTCCATATCAAATTGCTCCTTAATATTTTAAAGACAGTTCCTAAAAACGAGATTAATAACTCAATATTTAAACTGTTCGAAGTAATAAACCACAGAAACTAATTTCTTATTCAAACTGCTTCTTAAATTCTTCAAATTCTTCACGAAAGCTCGTAAATTCGCTCTTTAAAGTTTCCAATTCCTGTTCGAGTTTTTCGATTCTTTCGTCGTTTGCCGAACTTCCGCGTGAAGTTCTTTCGGGCGGCGTGTAGTTTAAAACTTCGCCGCACAATAAATGTGCGTAGCGGGCTTCTTTTTGTCCGGCGGCGCGTTCGAGTTTTGTAATTAAGGGTTCGTCGCGTTTGAGCAAACTTTCGAGAGTTTCGTTGACATCGCCGAGACCTTTGAATTCGTAAAGCCGATGCGTTCGTTGGTGCAGTTCGCCGATGGTTTGCGCTCCGCGAAGCATCAGCACCGACAAAACAGCAACTTCCGAAGGTTCGAGTTCAAAATAATCGCCGAAAATATGTTTGTATTTCGGCACACGCGAAGTGCTTCCGTAAAAAACATAGACGAGATTTTTATCGCGCAAATCGTCCAACGATTGCGAAACCGTTGCTTCAGTGTAATTTACTACAGGTTCGCGGTTCGTTTTCTGATTGCAAGCGGCAACCAGCGCGTTCAGCGTCAAAGGATAATATTCGGGCGTAGTCAGTTGTTTTTCAACAAGCGAGCCGATGATTCGAGCTTCGATTTCGGTTAAATGTTCGGACATATTTCAATTTCGGATGTTGGATTTCGGATTTCGGATTTAACGCCGAAACTTCTAAACAGAATAATACACTATTCCGCTTTTTGCCGAATAATTTACAATTTAATCCAAGTTTTACAAAGATTATTTGCCCGCGAAACACGCGAAACACACGAAAAAAAGCCAGAAAATTTGGATTTTGTTTCTTCTTTCGCGTTTTTCGCGTGTTTCGCGGGCAAAAAAATGAACCTCAAAAAATAGCAACTTAGGTTACAATTTAATCTGTGAATATTTTAGTTGCGCGTTCGCCGGAAGAAATTGAAACGGCTTACGAAAAACTCTCCAACTCTGTTGTTTTAGGCTGCGATACGGAAACTTCTTCGCTTTCGGCGCGAAACGGTAGAATCTTTTCGATTCAATTTTCCGACGGCGATTTTAATGTTTTAATTCCTTTGAGCGAAGGCGTTTCGCTCGGTAGATTGGAAGAAATTTTGTTAAATCCGAACATTACAAAAGTCTTTCACAACGCGAAATTTGATTTGGAATTTTTGCGCGAAAACGGTTTTCAGACGGAAAATGTTTTCTGCACGATGATTGCCGAAAAACTTTTAACCAAAGGCGCGGGACAATCGGTTTCACTCGCCGAAACGCTTTATCGTTATTTCGCGGTTGATTTGGACAAATCGCAACGCGCCAAATTTAATAAATTTTGGAACGGAATTTGGACAGATGAATTGGTAAATTACGCACTTTCGGACGTTATTTATCTGCCGAAACTGATGATCGAGCAAAAACTTTGGCTTGAAAGATTAGGTTTGAGCGAAGATTTTGAACGTCTAAACTCAAAAAATATTTAACAAATTATTTTTCGGCTTTTCAGCTAACGCATCCGTCTAATTTTGGAAGGCTTTTCGTAATTAAAACAATGCGTAATTTAAGGATTTATTTATTATTTTTAATAATACTCAGCATCATGCAAGCGGTTAATGCTCAACAGCAAAGTTTTTTTATTGCGCCGCAAACAACCGATCCGAACATTTCGACGAACCTTAATAATCATTACGTTTCAATAAATCGAAATATTGCGCCGAAAAATCAACTTTTTGTGTTTTTCCCAGGCACGGGCGGAGTAGCTTTTAATTACCTTGAGATCAACAACACTGCGGCAAATTTGGGTTTTCACGCGGTAAATTTGACCTATCCGAATGATGACGCGGTAAATTCGCTGTGCGGTGCGCCAAATATCAATCTCGATTGCTATGCAAATGTGCGGCTCGAAACGAAAGACGGCACGGACAGAACGCCGCTCGTTAATATCAACCGCGCAAATTCCATCGAAAATCGGCTGATAAAATTACTGATTCATTTGCGAAATCAATTTCCAAACGATAATTGGGGACAATTTTTGATAAACGATTCGACGCTTAATTGGTCAAAAATAATCGTTTCGGGACATTCGCAGGGCGGCGGACACGCAGGCATTATCGGTCGTTACCACTCGGTCGTGCGCGTCGTAATGTTTGCGGCAATGGATTTTAACGGTTTGGCAAATTCGCCTGCCAACTGGATTGGTGTTCCGACTTCAACGCCGAATGCTTCAACGCCCAATAAATTTTGGGCGTTTTCCCATCAACGCGACGAACAGGTGAATTTTACACTGCTTTCAACGCGCATTTGGACGGCTTACGGAATGACGAATCACGGCGAAATTGTCAATGTTGACAGTTCCGCGCCGTCTTTTAACAACACGCATTCGCTGACGAGCAATATCGAATGCGACAACTTTCACGGCTGTATCGTTGCCGATGCACGACTCGTTCGGCAAAACGGCGTGCCTGTTTATAAACCTGTCTGGGAATATCTTTTGTCGAATACGGTCGCGCCTTTGAATATAAATTCCGTTCAATTTCTGCGTTTAGGCGCAATCGTAAATCGTCCGCAAACCGGAATTTCAAGCAAATATTATCGAATTAATATCGAAGGAAACGGTTTTGACGCAAACTCGAAAGCCGTTATCAATGGAAGCGAAACCGAAACCGAATTCGTCAGCGCAAACACGCTTCGCGCCAAACTTCCGGCGGGAAAAATCGGCGCGGTCGGTCGCACGACCTTGCAGATTCGCGGACTCAACGGCGCGATTTCAAATGTTTTAATGTTTTAAGTTTTACCAACGATGATACGCCGGATGACCTTCTTTGACGGCGATAAATGTGCCTCGGCAAGTTGCACAAACTTTTTCATTCGCAATCAATTCGGCTTCGACGATTGCTTTATCGTCAGTTGATTCAAGGATTCGCGCCTTCAAATAAAGCGTCGCGTCAAGCGGTGTCGGACGACGAAGTTTGACGTGAAAATCTGCCGTAACGGTGCAATCGGGTGCGTCTTTGCCGTGCTTTTTCATCAAAAAATAAGTTGCCGCCCAATTTGAATGACAATCGAGAAGTGCGCCGATAATTCCGCCGTTCAACATTCCGGGAAACGCTTGATGATGCGCTTCGGCGTGAAATTCGGCGACGACTTCATCACCTTCGGCAAAACTGCGAATTCGCAAACCTTTATCATTTTTCACGCCGCAACCGAAGCAAATTCCGTTCGGCGCATAAGTTTCTTGCAGAGATTTTTCTTGATTCATAATTCAATGATAACCCAAATCGGGCGTTAGAAAAAAAGCAGATTTTTTGCCTGCGAAATACACGAAAAATACGAAAAGGTTTCCGAAATATATTTTTCGTTTCTTTTGTATGTTTCGCAGGCAAATAGTTTTTACTTGCTCTTTTCGTGCAAAATGTCGTAAATTTGTTTCACTTCAATTCTTTTCAAATCGTAAATTTCGGAGAAAAATTTTTATGTTGGCGGCTTTGGCGATTGTCTTTTTAATTTGGCTTGTGTTTGGTTATTTTGCCTACGGGCGTTGGATCGCAAAACAATTTAAACTCGACGATTCGCGGGAAACTCCGGCAAATAAGGTCAACGACGGCGAAGATTTTGTGCCGACAAAACCGTTTTATCTGTTCGGACAACATTTTTCGGCAATCGCGGCGGCAGGTCCGATTGCGGGTCCGATTATCGCGTGTCAGGCTTTCGGTTGGTTGCCGTGTCTGATTTGGATTGCGCTCGGCGTGGTTTTAATCGGCGCGGTTCACGATTTTTCAACGCTTGCCTCATCGGTGCGGCATGGCGCAAGCTCAATCGCCGAAATTGCCCGCGAAAAACTCGGCAATGGTGCAGGTCGCGCAATGATGACATTTATTTGGATTGCTCTAATTTATGTAATCGTTGCGTTTACAGACATCACGGCGGGAACTTTCGTTTCGGGAACGGAAGAATTACAAGGCACAGGAAGTTTTAACGCACGCGGGTGGGGGGGGGGTTTAAACGATAATGTGTC
>CALMEH010000714.1 GCA_937863115.1 uncultured Acidobacteriota bacterium | reverse complement strand
TCTTCTCTCTTTATTATTTCTTCATCGTATATTCCTTTCCTTTTCCAACTTTCTTCTTCGTGTTTTTTCTCTATTTCCCAAAGATCCTTGTCGAGATTTTTATCGCGTTCGTCTTGACTCAATCTTCGCTCACGTTCTTTTTTCTCGCGCTCTTCTTCGAGCTTTTTTAATTCCTCTAATAATTTTTCTTCATTTGTCATTGGACACCTCCTTGCGTGCTTTGGTCATCGGCGGGCGGGGACTCTTTTGGGTTTTCGTGAAGTTCTTCCAATTTTGCCAAAGTCGGCGCATCAACTTCGCCGGTTTCTTCGAGGTTGAATCTTTTCTGAAAAAGTCGTAATTGGAGTTTCATATCATCGTTGAGTTTATTGTTAGGTTCGCCGCAATCGTAGCCCATATTGTTCAGACGTTTTTTGACTCCGGCAGTTTCGTTAATCGGGTCGAGATAGCCGAAATTTATCTCCAAACGATATTCTTCACGCGATTCGTCCGCTTTAATAATTAAAACGCCTTTTTTTGAAATTGCCGGAAGATATTGTTCCAGCACGCCGCGCGAATCGGTTTTTCCCGTGAGCATTTGACCGTCAACATCGAGTGTATAATCTTGATTAGCGCGTGGTTCTTCGATGTCGAAAAGTTGCAAACGGAAGAGCGCGGGAATACCCTTTCGCTGAAATTTATGAACATTATTTGTTTCTCGGCTGACTTCTTTCGGGCGTTTATCGGGAATAAAAAGAATGTCGCCGGGCAACAAAATATTCATATTCTTGCGCTTTTCTTTTAACTCCGCATTCTCCGGGGCATTCCAGATGGTGTCGGCAAACAAGCCGTGCAATTCCGACAAGCTAATCACGCTTTCGCCTTGTTTTATCTCGTGTCTGATAGGCATCAATAATTCTCCAATGCTTCTTTTTTCTTCTATTCCCAAGCGTCTTTATCCAAATCGGGAAACGTAATTTTACAATTGCCGGGGTCAATCTGATATACTCCGGCTTGCCCGTGTTCGTTGAGTCTGCCTTCTTTTTGTGTGCCGTCAGGCGTTGTAATTCGGTAACGAACATTCGGGATCGGTTTTCCGACCATATCAACTAAAATTATCTCAATCCAAGCCTTCTTGACTTGCGGTTTTTCCGATGGCTTACTGCTTGCGCCCATCGTTTTAAGAATTTGCTGAGTCAGCGAAAAGTCGGTTTTCACCTCAACGGGCGCAGTCGGGCTTTCAGAAACGGTCTTCGCAAAAGGACACGGAACAGTTGCTCCGGGCGGTTGTGGCGCGAAAGAATTCTGCGTATTTTTGATTTTATCGGCTAAAGTTTTCGACATTGTTTTTTATTCCCAACGATCTATTTTCACCGTATCTTGAAAATTATATTCTTTCGGTTTAACGGGATTTTTTATCGTTTCCTTGAAGTCCGATTCTTTCAGTTCGGCTTTAATCGCTTCGTTTTCCGAAGATTCATCCGCCCCATTTTCTGCTTCTGCCTTCCACGCATTCGGGTCATATTCGGCTCTGACAGATTCCCAATTCTTTTCGTTCAAAACATTCATCAATTCATCAAGCCGCGCATTCGGTTCGATTTCTTCATCATCGAGAAGCACCTGACACAAACGATGCGCGTCGAAATTCGGCGCAACTTCAAACATCACTGCCGTAAAAGCCGCGATTGCAGATTCAAACGTCAAGCCGTAACTCCGCGCCCGTGCAATGCCGACGCGCACCAAATCGTAAAGCATTTCTTCGGGCAATTCATCAACCGGAAATTTCGCGTCATCAGGAAGAGTAACCACCGCTTTCGGATACTCTTCAAGCAGATGCACGGCGATTCGATGCACAAATTTTTCTTGGGCAACTGCCTCGATAACCGATATTTGTTCAGCCCGAATTGATAATCTCATTTCTTTAACTCAAATTTCAGCTTGGCTTCGTTCAATTTGTCCTTAGCAAATTGAAATCTGCATAATTCGTCTGCGTCCGGCAATTCGGCAAAATAGTATCTGACTTTTCCGAATATTATTCCGAGTTCATCAAGGTTGCAGGTCATCAGAAACGGCGACAAAACCCGCGGATCATAATAACGAAAAAGCATCGGCTTGCCCGCATCATCGTCCACCGTTAAAAGCATACGAAAATGCTTCCGCATTCCGGCGATTGAAAGCGGACTTTGCGCGAAAATGCCCCAATGCTTTCCCCAACATTCCGACAAAAGCCACTCCGTAAAAGGCGTTCCGGGATACAGATGAACCAAATATGGCGCAACATAAACGAGATCAGCCGGAAGTTCGCCGCGATACAGGCAGAAATTTCGCGGATTCATCTCATAGAGTTTAACGGGCAAGTCCGGCACCGATGCACCGTCTAACACGGCGTAAGTATGCGCGTCGTTTCTAAACAGATATTTCTCTAATTGCTGTTTTATCAAATGTTTATCCATCAATTCA
>CALMEH010000713.1 GCA_937863115.1 uncultured Acidobacteriota bacterium | reverse complement strand
AAGATTCGGGCGCGGCGGACAAAAAATATGAAGGCAAAATCATCAGAATCAGCGGCGCAGTCGAAGTTTCCGACCGCGACAAATCGGGCAAATGGATGATTGCCTTTATGCGTCCCGGCTCGACCAAACCGACGGACGGAATGGTCGTTGCATCTTTTGAAAAAGCCAAAGAATCAAGTGTAACTTCAGTCAAAAAAGGCGACAATGTTACGCTGCAATGCAAAGTTGGGATTGGTATTCTGATGAATGTTATGCTCGAAAAATGCTCAAAGCCGTAAATGAAAAGATTTACGCTAAAAACTTTGAAATTATCGAAAGCGCGGATTATGATTAAAACATAGTTCGCGTTTTTATTTGAATAAATTATGAAAGAAGGTTGGGAAGTTATTATCGGAATGGAAATCCACGCGCAATTGGCGACGGAGACGAAGATTTTTTGTGCGTGTGCGACGAGTTTTGGCGATGAACCGAACGAGAATGTTTGTCCGGTTTGTTTGGGTTTGCCGGGCGCGTTACCGGTTTTGAATGAGAAGGTTATTGAGTTTGGGGCGAAAGCCGCGCTTGCGCTCGGACTCAATATCAATGAAACGAGCGTGTTTTCGCGGAAAAATTATTTTTATCCCGATTTGCCGAAAGGTTATCAAATCTCGCAATATGACAAACCGTTTTCGTCTGACGGGACGCTGACGATTATGACGGCGGAACGCGACGAATCGGGGCGTGCGAAGGAATGGAAACCGATGACGATTCGCATCGAGCGAATGCACCTTGAAGAAGATGCGGGGAAAAATGTTCACGAAGGCTTGCCTGAAACCGACAAATATTCTTACGTTGATCTGAATCGTGCCGGAACGCCGCTCGGCGAAATTGTTACTGCGCCGGATTTTCGTTCGAGTTGGCAAGCGTATGATTATGTCAATCACGTTCGTCGCGTTTTGCAATGGGTCGGCGCAAGCGACGCAGATATGGAAAAGGGAAATTTGCGTTGCGAAGCGAATGTTTCCGTAAGAAAAATCGGACAGGAAAATTTTAACAACAAGGTCGAATTGAAAAATTTGAACTCGGTGCGTTTTATGCAAAAGGCGATTGAATTTGAAATCGAACGCCAAATTGCGGCGCACGAAGCGGGCGAAATTGTTTCGCAAGAAACAAGGCTTTGGGACGAAAAAAATAATCAAACGCGTGTGATGCGAAGCAAAGAAGACGCGCACGATTATCGTTATTTTCCCGAACCGGATTTGCAACCGTTGAAAATTACGCAAGAATTTATCGAACGCGCAAAATCTGAAATGCCCGAATTGCCCGATGCGATGCGCGACAGATTTATGTCGGAATATGAACTTTCGTTTAATGACGCTTCGCAGATTGTTTTGGACAAATCTTTGGCGGAATTTTACGAAACGACCGCGAAAAATTCGGGAAATCCGCGAACTTCGGCGAATTTTATTTTGTCGGAATTAACGCGCGAATTAAATAATGCCAACAAATCTGCGAGCGATTCGCCTGTTTCGGCTGAAAATTTGGCGGAGTTGATTAAAACTTTGGACGCAGGAAAAATCAATAATAATCAAGCGAAAGAAGTTATTGTCGAAATGTTTGCAAGCGGAAAAGATGCGGCGACGGTTATTTCCGAAAAAGGTTTCGAGCAAATTTCCGATACTTCGGCAATCGAAAAAATTGTTGACGAAATCATCAAAAATAACGAAAATCAAGTAAATGCGTATCGCGGCGGCAACGAAAAACTTTTCGGATTTTTTGTCGGTCAAACAATGAAAGCCTCACAGGGAAAGGCAAATCCGAAAATTGTCAATGAAATCTTGAAAGATAAACTTTAGGTGGTGAAATTATGAAAAAAATGGCGTGTTTGGCGATTGTTTTGTTTTGCGGTTTTGTTTTTGCCAGCGGGCAAGTTCCGGTTGCGACACCGATTGCAAATCCTGATTCGACGCGAGAAGTGCGCGAAAGAGTGCAGCGCGAACAAGATAAAAACCGTCGTTTTGACACGCTTAGAAATGGCGGTCGGAGAACTGTTCCGCAAGGTTCTTTGCGCGAGGTTTTTTATGAAAGAATCGTTCCGCTTTACCGCAAGCCGACAAAAGAAGAATTGAAAATTCTTGCGCCGAATGATGAAGATGTCAGTAAATATGCCGATTTTTTGAAGAATGAAAAAACCGGAATTACGAAATTGGCGGTAGATTTCGGATGCGCCGATAATCCGAGCGTGGTGGTGGCAACGCCGGATTGTATGCTTTATACGATGCCCGGCGCGGGTTCTTCTTATTCGTTTCGCATCAATAATTATCGCATTAGACGGCTGGCTGATTTGACTTTTACGAACAATACCTTTCAAACAACAGGCGTTTTGTCGCACGGAATTTTGGTCAATCTCGGCGATGTTTCGCTCGAACAAATTTCACTTCAATCGAAGGGCGTTAAATTTTTACTCGATTTTCCGCCGACTGCCGAATATGAACAAGCTATCGAAACCGAACGCCGTCTGATTGTCGGCATCGAACAAGACGGATTTGTTTATCGAAGCGGTTTGGCGGCAGAAGAAAATCGCACCTTTTTTCTGCGTTCGATTGCGTATCGCGGCGCGTCTTTGCGTGCTGTGCAAGGCGTAACTTACAACGAACTCGATTTTGACAAACGCGAAGATGTTTTCATCGCCTTCCGCATCATTCGCAAAGACGAAGACGGCAGCATCACGATTCTTTGGAAGGAATTGGACAGCAAAAAATCACTGAAAATTAACCGCGAAAAAGCAGAGCCGAATAACATCAAGGAAAATAATCTGACTGCAAAAACGAAATGAAAATTGAAAATAAAATCGCCGTTGTAACGGGCGCGAGCAAAGGCATTGGGTATGCGATTGCGGAAAGGCTTTTGGAAGCAGGCGCGAAAGTTTTTATTTGTGCGCGGAACAAGCCGGAACTCAAACACGCGCTCGAACGTCTGTCGGCTTCGGGGGCGGTTGAGGGCGAAATTTGTGATGTGCGAAGCGAACATCAAGTTAAGCAAATGCTCGAAGAATGCGAACGGATTTTCGGCGGCATTGATATTTTGATTAACAATGCCGGAATCGGGATTATCGGCAAAACCGTCGAAGAAATGGACGGCGACGAGTTTCGGCAAACGCTCGAAACCAATCTTTTCGGCGTTTTTTATGCGTGTCATTACGCCGTGCCGATGCTCAAACGGCGCGGTGGTGGTTATATCATCAACATCTCATCGCTCGCCGGACAAAACGCGCATCCGCGAATGGCGGCTTACAACGCTTCAAAATTCGGGCTGAACGGTTTTTCGGAAGCCTTAATGCAAGAAGTCCGCGCCGACAACATCAAACTCAGTTATATCTGCCCCGGTTCGGTCAATACATATTTCGGCGGCGACACACCGAGCAAAGACAACCATTGGCAACTCCAACCTGAAGACATCGCCGATGTCGTCATTGATTTACTCGCAATGAACGACCGCGCCCTGCCCAGCAAGATTGAAATTCGTCCGAGCAAGCCGCCGAAGAAATAATAGGGAGAAAAAATATGAATAAAATCTTAATCGTCTTTTTCTTATTGGCATTTTTCGTCGTTTCGGGGAAACCGCAGACATATTCAAGCGAGGATTTGCAAAAAACGAATGCTGAATTAAACAAGTTATATCAGGAGAAGAAGTATGCCGATGCTTTGCCTTTAGCGGTTAAAGCCGTCGAAATTTCGGAGCAGGTTTTTGGAAATAATCATCTTGAAATAGCTAAGGCTTTGAGAAATTTAGGGCGTATTCAGTTTTTTTTAAAAGCCCAACAATCAGCGGAAATCGTTTTTGAAAAAGCCTTGAGTATTTATAAAAAGTTAGAGAATCTGAGTCAAACCGACGGCGCGGATTTTGCCGAAATGGTTGAATATTTAGCCTTTATCAAATACCAAAATCAAAAATTGGTTGATGCGGAAAGCCTTTTTGAGTTGGCTTTGAAATGGTTTGAAAAAACACACGGAGCAAACTCGTTTAAGACTGCAAACTCATTGTATGTTTTGGGAAACCTGCACTATTGGAAGGAAATGTATAAAATTTCCGCTCAATATTATAAGCGACTTTTTGAAGTTGTATTTAATAATTCGCACAATAAAGACATTAGTTTGATGATGGTTTATTATCGGGCGAAATGTTCGTATCGAAAAGCCGGAATGGAAGATGACTTTGAAGTTATTAAAAAACAATATGAAGGTTTGAAGGAAAAACCGTCTGAAAATAACGCGCAGTCAGAGGCAGAAACTAAAGCCGAAAATTTAGGTGTGATTAACGGTCGGGCTTTGTTATTGCAAACGCCGAGCTATCCTTCAGAAGCACGACAAGCCCGCGCTGGAGGCACAGTGAGGGTTGAAATTGTCATTGACGAAACCGGAAAAGTGGTTTGCGCCTGCGCCGAGAACAAAGCCCATAAAGCCTTGATAAAATCTACGGAATCCGCCGCTTATCGTTCCAGATTTTCGCCAACCCTAAAGGACGGCAAGCCTGTGATGGTAACGGGAACGGTAGTCTATAAGTTTGTTTTGTAAATATAGTTTTTTTGCCGCCAAAGCAGAATAGAAGCCAACGCCATCTGCGGCGATGCCGAACTCTACGCCGTCAGCGTCGAAGCCGCACGACAATCAAAATTTTCGCCGATACTGATTAACGGGAAAGCCGTCCAAGTTACCGGCACTATCCTTTACAATTTCGTTCCGTAAGTAATCGGAAACAAATAAATAAAAGTAAAACTGCTGAAGTAATTGATAATTGTCCTGTAAATACGGGCAAATTATCAATTATTCATTATCAATTATCAAATATTTTAGAAGTTCAATTAAACATCGAACCAGTCCAAAATTTTTTTAGACTACTCTAACTTTTTTTTAGACTATTTTGATAGTTTATTAGAATAGTCTATTTTTTTTCAGAATTTTCTAAAACAAAATTAGAATTCTCTAAAATTGTTTTAGACTACTCAAATTATTTTTCAGACTATTCAAAAAATTTTATAAAACAATCTAAAAAATTATCAGAATATTCTAAATGTTTTTTAGATTAATCTAATTTTTTTTTAGAGTATTCTGAAAATATTGACGGGTGTTCTGATAAATTTGTAGAATAATTTGCGAAAGCAAAAATCAAGTTTCAGGAGGCTTAATAATTATGGCAGAAGGCATTATTCCAACGAAAGA
>CALMEH010000712.1 GCA_937863115.1 uncultured Acidobacteriota bacterium | reverse complement strand
TTGTTCAAACATATTTTTTTAGTGAAAAGTGAAAAGTGAAAAGTGAAAAGTGAAAGATTTTAATTTTTCACTTTTCATTTTTAGTTTTTCACTATTCCAATTCCAATTCCTTAGCCAGCAAATCCCGAATATCAGCATCGAGATTTTGAAAACGAATGCCGACACCTTGACCGGCATCACAATAAGCGACCACACCATCGAACGTAACTTCATCGCCGCCAATAAAAAGCCGTAAAACAAGCGGCATTCCCGATTCGAGTTTGGCGTTCGTCGTCATATACAAACCGCCGATGCCGATGTCGCGCGTATTGGCAATGCCCGTCGCATCGCCGCCTTCAAAGTTCACGTCAACAATCAATTTCTTGCGGTCAGTCCGCCGCCTTTCCGAAGGCGAAAGAGCTTCATTTGGTTCAATCGGTAACATTTTTCCTCGTTGTAATTGTTTATTTTTGACTGCAAATCTGCGCGAAGCAAACTTGCTTCACATTCTAACCTATTTTCGATGGATAAAAAAATTATATTGGTAATTATCCGAAATTTGACAAGTTTTCATTTAACGAAAATTCTTCGCGCATCAATTTTCCATCTGTCAAAGTAAATTGCAAAACCTGCGCCGGAATTTCGTTTTCGGTAAAAATTTTTGCTATCTGCCCGAAAACCTCCGATAATTCTTCCGCATTGCAAGAACCGAGAAAAGTCCGCAAAATCGAAGGGTCATAAAACCGAAAATAAACCGTTTCGCCACGTTCGTCCCGCACAAAAAGAAACTTACGAAAATGCTTGCGAAGCAATGCAAACGGCGCATCACTCGAAAAAAATGAACACCAACGCTTGCCCCAACCGTTTCGCAAAAGTTTTTCGAGAAAAACGGAATCTTTCCGAAATTCAATCAAATAAGGCGCAACGTGCGATAGTTGACGTTGCGATTCGCCCTGATAAAGCGACATAAATTTGACATTCGAGGCTTGCAAAAGCGGCAAAATCTTCTCATCCCGCGCCGCATCTAAAAGACAAAACAAATCGCCTTCCTGCGCTCGCAAAAATTTCACCAATTTTTTAATCGGCGTGTCTAAATTATCGCTTGAAAAATCTTCATCAAACAAAACGGCAAACTCCGTTTTGCCCGCCTTCACCCGACAATTCCCCTCAATTTCCGCTGCCAAAACCTGCTCGCCATCCAAAAAAGTCCCGCCACCCGAATCAATCAATTGCCCGCTAAAACCATCAAACGTCAAAATAAAATGCGACTCAGCCAACGCCGAATCATCCGGCAAATAAACCTCCGTTTTTATACTTCGACCGACACGGCAAACATCGCCTTCTTCAAGTGAAACCGTGCTTCCTAAATATTTTCCGTGCGTTACTTCGAGATAAATTGACATTTTCTAAAAATTCTAATTAATTTATCATTCCGAAATTGTAAGAACAAAACTGTCTAAACCCCTTATTTTTTATTTATTTAACAAGTAAGTTTTCTTCGATAAAGTTCAAACGGTCTTTATCTGAATTTTCTGTATTCAATAAAACTTTAAGTATATCGATGCCTGCGAATCCTTGTCGAATTTGATTCGGTGCCAAGAACCGTATTTTTATAAATCTATATACTTCTGTTTTTCCATTTATCTTAAGTTTTAATGCAGCTTCAATACCCTCTGTAACCAAATTGAGTAAGTTTTCATAACTCATCAAACCAGTTTGTTCTTTACAATCTATTCTTAGCAGTCCTGCAAACTCATGTTTCCATTCAAGAGTCTTTTTTAAACTGATTTCTTCGATTGTTCTATCTCTTATTAAAATCATATCAATCGCCTAAGTTTTTGAGGATGACAAAGAAAAGTTTCTTCCGGCATCCAAATTTTTAATTCTTTTATTAATACCTTCCCAAAACTATAAAGAATGTCTTTTTGCTCCATATTTGTTTTTTGAAGCATTACCTCCCAAAATATCTGAAAAGCGTTCATTTCAATAATAGTTTCAACTGAAAGTAACGGATTATTTGATTCTCCCTCTGTGAAATTGTGTCTTATATACATTTCAGTGTCCCATTTCGACAATTTTGACTTCGCAACAGTTTTCATCTTTTGCTCAAAAACCGTTGAGTCTGTTAAGGTTCGATAATTCAAAAATATTTCTTTCCAGTCAAATAAATCTGTTTTTAATCTGTTCTTCACTTTATTTACATAAACAAAATGTAAAAATAATAATTTCCATGCTGACCACTGGGGCAAATCTGAATGTATCTCAATATAAACTGTTGTTGCCCACTTGTATAATTTATCTGCTATCGATTGACCAAACTGCCTTTCAACTTGTTCAAAAACCTTTTTGCCAATATTAGGAATCACACCCGGATTCATTTTATATTCTCTTCGGTTTTCTATTATCAAACCTCTCATTAATTCCACAAACTCAACTTTATCAACAAATAAAATCCCAAGTTCTTCATAAAAATTAACAACTCTGTCCATACTAAGAAGAATAAAAATCTTTCCCCATTTTGAATTATCGAATTTATTAATATCCATAACAATTTGTATTTTAAGGAATAACTAAAGCTCCTAGTAAAAGTTCGTCAGGTAAGCCGGGAGTCAAAATTATTAACCCACCCAATAACAATCCAGCACCTGCCCATTTAAGCCCGGTGGTAATTTTATCCCAATCAATAGCAGCACTTTCCATTAAGTTTCCTTGTTTCCATTCTTCAGGTTTAGGCGGAGGCTTAGTTGCCCATTCCATAGCTTCATTAGGTATCGGCTCTCCATTACCACATCCTTTCTTTATGTATTCTTCTATGTCTTTTAATGCTCCTCTTTGTTGATTACGATATTCATTCTCATGATTTTGCCAACTATACTTTCCAATTGTTCCAGGTCCTCTTTCTCCATTGATTTGCTCCTCAAATCTTTGTTGCAACCCTTTAGTTTTACCCGGAGGTTTTCTTCCAGTCGTTTTATTTATAATATCGTCAAGAAGTTTTTTACACGGATCTTCTGGACAATTTGGGCAATTTGTAGTTACACTTTCAGCCATTACAATTAGTTCTCCTTACCCAGACTACATCACATAAATTTAATAATGCCAGTCTTATTAATTGCACTCAAATATTTCAACATCTGAAATCCGACATTTTCCAAAAATCTATCTGTTATCAATCGTCATCATCAAAAGAGAGATGCGGTTGGGTTTTCGCCATTTCTTCGATTGATTTGGGGCTTTGTTTTCGGGTTTTTTGATTTTCTTCATTCTTAACTTCGGTTTTGTCGGATTTAATCAAATCGCCGATTTTGTCTTTGGCAAGTTCGGTAATTTTATTTATTGCCATATCCTTTAACTTATCGCCAACGCCCGAAGCCAAATCGCCTAATAATCCTTTATCGGCAACAAAAGGATTTGTAATTCCCGCGCCGCTGATGGTTGCCGCGCCGCCTGCGCCTGCGCCTGCGCCGGCTTGACCTGCGCTTGCGCCGCCGCTCGAAGCCACCGTCAAGCAACTTTCGCATTGTCCCGGACTTTTGCTCAGGTGAACGGTCGGAAAACCTGTCGTAATCGTTCCGCCGTGAGCAGTTTTGTCGGTGATTCGGCTGGCAAAATGTCCGCCGAAAATTATGGTTGATTCGCCGAGCATAATTTTATCCGCTTTCGGAACGCCGTTGCAGATTGCCGTATCGGTTACTCTGGCGGCAGGCATTCCGCCGATTATGACTGTCGGCAAACCCGAATCAATCATTCCCGCGCCGCCCGGACACACGACCAAATCGGAAATTCGCGCCGCCCAAAGTCCGTTTGCGCCTTGCGGTTCTTTCGGTTTGTCCGTCAACCATTTCAAAAACTCTTTCCAACCGCCCGGCAGATTTTTTATCGCATCATAAACGGCTTTGACTTCCGGCGGCAGATATTTTGACAGCAAAGCATCTGCCGCACCAGCCAAATT
>CALMEH010000711.1 GCA_937863115.1 uncultured Acidobacteriota bacterium | reverse complement strand
AAAGTTGGCGACGGTTTCAAAAACTATTTCGGGTGCAGGGAAATGAATTTCCAGCACGGCTTCGGCTTCGTCGTTACCGAGCAAAATGTTTATTAAACACACAGCGGCTCTGTCCATTGCGCCGTTGGGGTTGATGCCGTATTTGCGGAAACCGTTTCGCCCCAAATCTTGAATAGTCGTTAAAATCCCGCTTTTGTTAATGAGAATGCTCATAAAATTTTACCGTATCGCCGACTTGCAACTGGTTAGAAACATTATTTATATCAAATATTTTCCGGTTTGTGCGACCGATGATTTGCCAACCGCCGGGCGATTCGAGCGGATAAACGCCGGTTTGCGTTCCGGCAATGCCGACGCTGCCTTGTGCAACCCGCAAACGCGGAGATTCTTTGCGCGGTGCGGCAATTCTTTTATCGATTTCGCCCATATAACCAAAACCGGGCAAAAAACCGAGCATAAAAACACGATAATTTTGCGCCGTGAAAATTTTGATGACTTCATCTTTCGTCAAATTATTTATTTCGGCAACAAATCTTAAATCGGGCGCGTCTTGTTCATCAAAACTGACGGGAATTTCAATCAGACGGCTTTTGTTTTCAGCAGTTTCGACTAAATTTCCGAGCGCGTTTTCGACAAAATTCTTTACTGTGTCAAAAGCGGTTTTGTCTGTGCCGAAGTTTTTCTTGACTATATAAAAATCGTAGAAAACCGTAACCGAAGCGTAAGCCGGAACTGCTTCGATAAAGCCGTCAAACTGATTATGTTCAAGATAAGCAGAAAGATTTGCGGCACGACAATTGAGATTTATGTCAATGGTATTGCCGAATTCAATAGTCAAGGCGTTTGTTCCGAGCGAAAAAATTCTAAATTTTTTCATAAAATTTGGTTTGAATTTAGTCGTGAGTGTGTCCCGATTGTAAGTTGTTTCGGAAATGTCACAAAATCACACAAAACAGCATAAAACAATTCGGGTGAAAACGACAGTTTTAAGGGCAATATTCAATTAACCCCGATAAACACAGGTAATTTCGTTAAATCTCGACTGAACTACAAGTCTATTATTACCAATATCAAAGCCGAAATCGTCAATATCAAAACCGAAATCGTCAATATCAAGGCTGAAATTGCCAAGTCAGCACTGAGATTGAGGGCGGCAACGCTGACATCGTGAATGACAACGCTTATATTGGCAATCCCAGCCTTGATATTGATAATTTCGGTTTTGATATTAGCAATCTCAGTCCTGACTTGGCAATTTCAGCCTTGAGATTACCAATGTCAGCCCTGTCATTGGTAATCTCAGAAGTGAAATCATCAATATCGGGCAAAGCCCGAAAATCTTTTTGTTAGGTTTGTTTTTCAAAAAACATCACGTCCGGCGACCTTCTTGCATGCTCCTTCAGCGCAATTTAAGAGTTTGAACACAGCTTCTTAAGGAATGAACGCGCCCGGAACAGCAATATCATTAGATTCGCCGAACTCTTGGATTAAAGTTCCGCTGGTCGTGCGTTGGATAAACCAAAGCGCGTTTGCAGGGCGAAAGATGGCGGCATCAAAACGTGCGTCGCCGTCGTAATCGCCGCGGGCAGGATTGTCATTGCTCAGACCAAACGGGAAGGCATAAAACGAAAAATCTTCGCTTCGCAAGATAAACCAATTTCCGTTTGCAGGTCGCCAAAAAGCAACGTCAGTCTTGCCGTCACCGGTATAATCGCCTTGCACGGGTTTATCGGCGGAACTGCCAAATTGAAAGGCAATCACACCTGCGCTACTGCGCGAAATCCACCATTGACCTTGTGCCGGACGGTAAATTGCAAGGTCAGCGCGTTTGTCGCCGTCATAATCGCCAACGGCGGGAACGTCGCCCGAAGTGCCGAATTGTCTGATAACGATGCCGTCCGAGGTTTGATTTAAAAACCAAGTTCCGCCGGCGGCGCGAAAGACGACAATATCGGCGCGGTTATCGCCGTCAAAATCGGCGGGCGCGGGAATGTCGGTCGAGATGCCGAAATTAACCGTGTAAAAAGTCGAAGTTTCACTGCGAAGAATGAACCAAGTGCCGCTTGCCGGACGAAAAATTGCGACATCTGTTTTGCCGTCGCCCGTGTAATCGGCGGGAACGATTTTGTCGGTCGCGTTGCCAAAAGTTTCGCCCGCGTTTTCCTGCGAACTGCTTAATTGATAAAGCCAAAGCCCGATTGACGAGCGATAGATGCTCAAATCGGTTTTGCCGTCGCCGTCAAAATCAATCGGCGGAGTGCCGGAAAAGATGCGCTCAAATGCGCCGATGTCTTGCCGATTTGCGCCGATGCCGTCGCCGTTTTGCGGACGCATCACGCCGCGTTGGTCGGTTGCGGTGATGTTCGCGGGATCGCCCGTGTCAATCGCCGGACTGTTCGGAAGCAGAGCGCATTACAGAGTCATACCGTCATTATTTATTAACGCGCCAACGTTTGTGTCAATGCCCAGAAGATTTCCCGTAGTTACGCCCGTCAAAACCGCGCCCGTTGGCGATTCGATTAAGTTATAGCCGTTATGTGAATCAAGAACGCCCGCAAAATCACGCGGCACATCGTTGTCAGCAAGATTGTCGCCGAAAATCGTTTTTCGCGCCGTAAAAGAATTGATGTTGCGAACGCCGCCGCCGCTGGGCGCATAGTTGCTGTTGATGGTCGAACTTGTCATTTGCACCGTGCCGACGTTGAAAATTCCGCCGCCGGTCGTGCTTGCCGAATTGTTTGTGACGGTTACATTAACGGCGGTCAGCGTGCCGCTGGTGGGGGGGGGCCCGGCGGGAAGGGTTGGCAAATTGACGCTGTTGGGGGGGTTAGTGTTGTTTGAGGGGGCACGCGTA
>CALMEH010000710.1 GCA_937863115.1 uncultured Acidobacteriota bacterium | reverse complement strand
TTTTACGCTGTTGCGGTAAAAAAACAAAGACCGCGAGCAAAGCAATCAAGGGCAATAAAAATAATAAAATCAGCATTGCAAACCCGCCTTGGAAGTTGTTTGAAAACTATTTTTTAGAGGATTTTAACCACATCCCACAAAAAGACACAAAAAAATTCAACAATCCCAGAGATTTCGTGTAGTTTTGTGTAATTTCATGGTTAAATCTTTTCACTTTTTTAGTTTTAAAACACCTTCTCAGAAAATCATTTTTTCTTAAATGTCATCCAACCGAAATACTCTTTAAAAAATCCTTTTTCCGCATCGGGATCAATATAACTTACAACTTCGGGCATTTCTTCTTCGGATTTATTGGCAAATTTCCATTTGTCTTTTTCAATCGCCCGCTCGACAATCGCGTCGAGTTCCCTTTGCAAATCAACTACGTCTTTTAGATAACCTTTGTTCAACTCGGTGATTATATTTTTCCCGACAGCTGACAATAAAAGCGTTTCCCAAAGGGCAATCGAAAATTCGTTAAATTCACCGACTTTGAAAAGTTTAGCGGCTAATTCTTTAAGTTTCTTCGATTTTTCATCATACAAAAGTTCGAGAATATAAGCGCGAATTTTTATCGGTAAATACGGAAAAACTTCGGAAAGCGTAGATTTTTGCTTGAAAAACATTTCATCAAGAAACAATTCACGACGTTCTTCATCGGACAATTCCGAGCGAATCATCCGGCAAACTTCTTCAATTTGCGGTTTTGCCTCGCCAACTTTTCCGGCGTGAAACGCAATGAGTGGCGGATTTTTTTTGGCGGCAATTTGCGGCGTTTCGGCTAGCAATTTTTTTCCGCGCTTATCGTTTTCCTCAATAAATTCATCTGGCAATTCGCCGAAAAAATTGCGAAGCGGCGTTTTTAATTTGCCGAATTCGGCTTGCGGTTTTTCGCGCAAAATTTCGGCAAGCTCTTGTCGCAGATAAATTTCTTCTTCTGGCAAATTGAGTTTTTTAATTTGCGGCGAAATACCTTCCGTAATATCCAAAAGCGATGTGAAATTTTGCCAAGTCTTTGCCAAATCATTATTTAACTTGGCAATTTTCTTTTTTTGTTCGATTGAAAGTCTTGCCCGAAGCGGCGAAACCGTCAAAGCCTGTAACCAAGCCTTAATTGTCTCGCTTTTTTCTTTTTGCAGAAGATTTTCAATAAACTTTGTAAGTTTCAGTTCTGAAGAGTTTTCGGCAAACCATTTTCCGCCCGCATCGTTGCCGAAACGCAAATAAGTTTCTGCCC
>CALMEH010000709.1 GCA_937863115.1 uncultured Acidobacteriota bacterium | reverse complement strand
TTATGACGCACAGCAGAAAAACTTGCCGAATTACAACAAGATTTTTAATTTTTCGCTCCAACTGAACACGACCGATACCAAAAAAATAAATGAAATCAAACAAAAATTATCCGAAAAAGGTTTTACGGCAGACACTTTTGCCGACCGAAGCAAAAGAACTTACGATGCCATTGGAATTTTTCAAATCGGTTTGAATCTGTTTGCATTTATCGCTTTGCTGGCGGCTTCGTTCGGGATTATCAATACCTTGGTAATTGCTGTGATGGAGCGCACAAAAGAAATCGGTTTGCAAAAAGCTCTGGGAATGGGACGCGGGCGCGTGTTCTTTCTGTTTTCGTTGGAATCGGTGTTAATCGGATTTTGGGGCGCGGCTTTAGGAATTGGCGGCGCAATAATTGCCGGAACTATCGGGAACGCTTGGGCTTCTAAATATTTTCTCGAATCGTTTGAAGGTTTTAATCTGGTTGCATTTAAGCCGTTTTCGTTGATTTCGATAATGTTATTGATTTGCTTTATCGCGTTTCTCGCCGGAGTTTTGCCCGCTTTTCGCGCCAGCCGTTTGAATCCTATCGAGGCTTTGCGGTATGAATAGAGTTGAAGGAGAATTTCAATAAATGATTGTAACAACCGGAAACGAAGTGGAAATGGGCAACATCGTTCAATATTTGGGCGTTGTGCGCGGAATTGTGGTTCGGGCAACAGGAATCGGGCGCGGAATTGTCGGCGGTTTTAAAGCTCTCGGCGGCGGCAATATCGAAGAATGGTCACATGTATGCGAAGCGGCGCGGCAAGAAGCATTTAACCGTATGCTCGCCCACGCGCAAGCCATAAACGCCGACGCAATTATCGGTTTTCGCTACGACGCAACAGAATTCGGACAAGGCGCGACCGAAGTTTTGGCTTACGGAACGGCGGTTAAGTTGACGAACAAATAAATTGAAGAAGACGGTAGAAGGCAGTGGCAGTCGGCGGTCGGAAATCTTTAAACTGCTGACTGCCGACTGCTGTTGCCTACTTTAAAAAAGCCCCTTTGCCGCTTCTGCCGATTCGCATATTGACCAGCCAATCGAGAAAGCGATATTTCAGGGCTTTCGGGTTCAGAGTTTCAGTAATTCCGATGGTTTTGCGCGGTTTTCCATCGCGCAACGTGAGCGTTATTTCGCTTAAAAAACGCAGATAAAAGAAACTTTGGTCAATGACTTTTGTTTGTTTGACGCGTAGGGAAATGTTGTCTTCGGATTGAAATCGGATGCGTTTCGGATATTTGATGCCAAAAACATTGCGTGTCATATTTTGCTCTTCATATTTTGCATCGTGGGCGCGAAGTTCGCCGTCGCGGACGATGAAAAGTTTGGTGGTTGCGTTTGATTCGCCGATTTCTTGATAGCGGTAGAAAATCGCGCTCGAATCGTTGAAATGCGCTCGTCCCCATTGCCAATCTTTGACAGTTTTCGGTAGCCAACGCGTGTCGTGGTTGTGGTCGTGATAACCTGTGCCGCGAAAATTTACGGTGTCAATGTTTTTTCCGCGTTTGTCTTCGATTTTGATGCTTCCCGTAACGTCCGAACGCGATGAAACCAAATTCCAATGATGTGCCTCAGCCAGATTTTTCTTGGCATCCGGCAGAAAATCACCTTCAATTGAAAGCCATTCAAAATTTGCTTTTATTGATTTTCCGCGCGGGAGTTTGCCATCAATGAAAAGCAGAAAACCTGAACCGTACGGCGCGGATTCCATCCGAAAAGTGCTTTCACCGATGCGACACGCGGGCGCGTCTTCATCTGCCGAAAATTCTTCCTTGAGATATTCGTTAATACTGCGATATAGTGGTTTTCCATCGCGGTAATAAATAAAAGCAATTGCCGGAAATTTGCTGAAATCTGCGCCCGCATTTTTGTTTTCGCGTCGCGTTTTGCGTGAGTTATAACGTGGCGAAAAGATAAAATTTTCCAAAAAAATTATCACGATAGCATCACGTCCATTGTCCGAAAGCGCGTCGAAATACCACCACTCGAAAGCATCTGGCTTCGTTTTCCGTTGCCACGAGGCGGCGGCAATGCTCGAAGTAAATGTAAATTTGTTCGTTGTCATTTGGGATTTGTTAGTAGTTAGTAGCTAGTTGCAAAGTAGTTTTAGAAACTAACTACTAATTATTAACCACTAACAAATTAAAACGTGCTTGGATCGGGTAAAGGCTGAGACAAAATCTTGTCGTAATATTCATTCATTCCGGCTTCCGATTGATTAACGCCTTTATAAATTTGTGTAAAAATTCCTTTCCAATTTGCGGCTTCTTCCATCTTTTGCGCTTCGCCGATTTTTGCGGCTCTCGCATATGCGTCCATCATCAAATTAAGAAGTTTGCCGAGTCTTTCGTTGGCGGCATTTGCTTCTTTATCGGAAGTCGGTTTATTCGCATATTTTTTCTCAAATTCATCCGCCAAATTTTGATATATTTTGTGATAATGCAACGCAATATAAATATACGGTAACGAACTAATCTTAATTTTCGACTCGTATTGCAGAGATTTGTAAAAATTATTGGCGGCTTCCGGTAAATTATCGTCAGCCGAAAAAACTCCGACAATATAATACATCATCGCCGTTGCTTCATTTTGATCGGCAAGCGGCGCAAATGTTTTCGGTGCTTTGTTTTCGCCGAATAATCGCAAAGTCGTTTTTGCATAATCAATCGAATCTTTACCAAATGACTTGTCTTTTTTCTTTTCCGAGGCTTGAAGCCCCGCAAGTGCAAGCTCCATTGTAACAACAACATTTTCGGGATTGGTTGCCAAAATTTCCTTTCCGAAAGCAAATGCTTCGCCGGTTTTGCCGTCATCAATTAATTTGCCGAGCTTGGCAATTTCGTGATTTTCGACGAAGGCTTTTATCTTTTTCGCGTTTTCGGAATCGTCTTTACCGAATCTTTCAAGATATGTTTTACTTAATTTATAAGCTTTTTCTTGATCGTCGGCTTTTTTAGTTTGTGTTAATTTAGAAATTTTTTGAAAAAGTTCGCCTTCAGTTTCAACTTTTTGAGCGACTGCCGACAAACTCAAAAGTGCAAAAGAAACAAGCAAACATAACGTAAATATAAATCTTTTCATTGTTATTGAAATTAAACTCCTTAAGAAATCTGAAATATTTTGAATAATAGCAAAGCCTTGAATATGAAACAATCCGATGAATGAAAATTAAAAAAGATTGCAAACTTTTTTTGCCGAATTGAATCTTTAAAGCTGTAACAAATGACTTTCCCCAAAATATCAATTTAAAAAAATTATGAAAAAAACGATTTTATCAGTATTGATTTTGAGCATTGTTTTGCTTGCGGCGTGTCCGAAGCGCGTGGCGATTGCCGATATTGAGGCGAACCCGTCAAAATACAGCGGCAAATCAGTCGCCATCGCAGGAACGGTCAAAGAAAGTTACGGCGTTTCGATTCCGGGAACGAATTATCGCGGCGGCGTTTATAAAGTTGACGATGGAACCGGTTCGATGTGGGTTGTAACCGAAAACACTGTTCCGGCAAAAGGCGCAAGAATCGGCGTTAAAGGCAAAGTTCAAAACGGCGTAAATTATAACGGCAAAAATTACGGCTTGGGAATGAAAGAAGAAGATCGAAGATTTGCGGATAAGTAAATTGTATCGAAGAAAATGACATTCGGCGGACAAGCAAGTTAAAATCTTGGTTGTCTGCCGATTTTTTATGAAAACTTTACTCGATATTTTTGACCGTCAATTTACGCTTTTGCAAGAACATTCGGTTTCGCTCGTAAGTAAAATTCCGCCTGCGAAATTGTATTGGCAACCGTTTGAAACCGATGCTCTTTTTCCCGTAAATTCTTGCGGCGAATACATTTTGCGCTCTGCGGGCGCGGTTGAACAAACTTTCGGCGGAATTACAACGCGGCTTTGGGACGATCCGTTTGAATGGACTTTGCCCGAAAAACTTTCGACAAACGAATTGATTTTGGAATATTTAAGCGAAGTTGAAGAAACGCGCCGACGCGGTTTTGCTTTTTTTCAGACGGACGAAGATTTGAAAAAAAAAATGCCTGCACCTGAAAAATTAAAACCAATCGCGCAAATTTTGCTCGAAACACTCGCCCACGCCGAAAATTTTCAAGGTCGCGCACTGGCGATTTTTAAGATTTTGTCAAAATAGACAGCATCAGCCGACTGTTTTAACAGAACATTTTGGAGTAAAATTACGTTTGGCTTAAAGTCATACCAATTTTCAACATTTAGGAGAATAAAAAATGCACTGTCCGCGATGCGGTCAACAACAAGTTTCCGATGAAATAAAATTTTGTTCGCGTTGCGGATTTCCGCTCGGACTTATTTCGGAAATTCTCGCGCACGGCGGTTTTTTGCCGCAATTAGCCGATTTGGGCAAAGATAAAAAATGGCTGACGCGCAATATGGGTTTAAAAATTTCTTTGTTGTGGTTTCTGTTAATTACGTTTATTCTAGTTCCTTTGGCGGCAATTACGAAAGCTCCGGGCGGAGTTGTTGCCGGATTGTCAATCATCGGTTTTTGCGGCGGAATTTTTTTGACAGCGATGTCTTTTCTATTTTTGAAAAATGAACCAAAGCCATTTCAAAATCAAACCGAAATGAATGTGCAGCAATTTCTCGGCGGACAACAAACACAATCCGTATTGCCGCCGCAGACGAGTCAGCCGGTTTCGAGTTACAATCCGCCACCGTCAGCTGCTTGGAAAGCTCCCGATACGGGCGAACTCGTGCCGCACAGTGTAACCGAAAACACGACGAAATTATTGCAGAAAGACAAATAAAATAATGAAAATATATTGCCCCAGATGTAGTCAAGAACAGATTTCAAACGAAACAAGATTTTGTTCGCGTTGCGGATTTTTGATGACCGGAATTGCGGAAATTATTTTTCAAGGCGGCGTGCCGCAACAGCTAGACCCGAATGCCGAAAAACCTGCTTCACCGCGCCGCAGAGGTTTGAAACAAGGCGCAGGAATGTTTCTTTTAGGCGTTTTAATTGTTCCGATAATGGCAATTTTTCACGAATTGTTTCGTTTTCCCGAACAAATTGTCGCGTTGTTTGCGGTTATATTTTTTCTCGGCGGCATTTTGCGGATGATTTACGCATTGTTTGAATCAAGCAATCCGGCGGCGAAAACTTTGGAAGAAAATGTTTATCAAACAGCGCAAACGTTGCTCAAAAAAAATCCGCAACCTAATGCGCTTCCGCTTTCGCAATCTGTTCCGGCTTCGGTTTATGTTCCGCCCACACAAGGTAATTGGCGTGATACGAACGATTTAACGCCTACCAGTGTTACCGAAAAAACCACAAAATTATTAAAAGATGAATAAATTGTTGTGTAGAAAAAAAGAAACAGCCTTTTGGATTTATCCAAAAGGCTGTTTGCGGGAGATTTATTTTGTTAAATCTTTAGTTTAATTTTGATTGATTAGTCCGAAAGCAACATACCATCACGGCAAGCAACCGTTTGATTTCGGTTGGTTTGATTGTTGGCATTCAAATCGGCGACGATGATTCCGGTAAATCCGGCAACGATGATTCCGGTAAATCCGGCAACGATGATACCGCCGTTATCCATCGCATTTTGCTGTTGACATTGTCCGCCGCCTACCAAATCGGCAACGATTATTCCGCCATTTGCAAAAGATGTTCCAACCATCAAAACCACTGCCATTAAACTCGCCGCTATCATATTTTTAATATTTTTCATTTTTATTTTTCTCCTTATCTAAGTCTATTTTAATTTGAAATAACTAACTTTCGCCTTTACCTATTACAATCGGTGTGCCAAAGCGAAAAAGGTCTGGAATAAAAGCTGTAAAGTGTTGTAAAAGTTATATTTAAGTTAATCAAGGAAGAGAAAAATTAAGAAACGGAGAAATCAATTAAAAGCGGATACAAGATAAACAGTCAAAGCCGGAAATAAAGCAAGAAAGCGGAAAACACAGGCATTTGAGAGAAAATCGAGAAGAAAAAGCAAGTGGATAGCAAGTAAGCATCTGTGCATTTGGTATGCACTTAAAAAGAAAATGTTTGGGTGAAAAATATTTGCTCACTATTTCGCATATATTTTCTCCATCATTTTACAAGGTTGAGCTATTTGTGCGCCCTTTAGTTCCAGAAAAATTGTAGATAACATAAAGGTTTAAGGCGTTTTCCTTAATTTCGGCGCGGACTTCTTTAACTTTTGCTGAAAGAGTTCCGTCCGTAGCGGCAACGGGAACATTGAGCGCGATTTGCGATGTTTTCAGGATGACAATCGGATTTACGCGGCTGTTCAGCGCAGATTGAACGTAACGCGAAATCACGCCGCTTGCCATTGCCGGAATGCCGTCGAGATTTACCGATTCGATTTCGATTTGCCCAAAAACCGTTTGCTGTGTTTCATCAAAACGCAATTTTAAATTAGCATTTGCCCAACCCGTAAATTGATAGCAAAAACCGAGCAGAGAATAACTGCCGCGAAAGGCAAGCGGCGCAGAAATTTTCCCGTTTTCGAGCCGCACACTCGTTTTTACGCTGCTTCCCGAAGGCAAAAGCACAACTTTTCCATCGCAACTGCTGTTTTGAAAATGAATTTGCGTCAGCGTTTCGTTCAAATCATACGGGTTTTGAGCCAAAGGAAACGATGGCGCGTTCATATCGTTGAAAATTGTAGTCAAAACCGTGTCAAAAAATTGTTGATTGAGCGAAATCGAAGCTGTGCCGGGCGGATTTCCGCTTGCGTCCGGCGGCGAAATCAAAGTTCCGGGCGGTAGAGAAGTCGGAACGCCAAAAATAAAATAAAAAATTAATCCGCCGCCGATAATCAAACCAGCGAAAATGCCCAAAATAAAAGTCGTGAGTTTGCTCATTTTGCTTATCATAATTTTAATAACCTATCGCTTCGCCGTCGCTTCGTGAATCAATCGCACCAAGTCGAACACCTTTTTCGTCAATCATAATTGCGGTCATCGAAGCAATGTAACCGGGTTTCGAGAATTTATGTCCGAGCTTTTCGAGAGTTTTTTGAGTGTCGGAACTCATTCCAAAAGGTTCTGAAAGAATTTCGTCGGGAAACCATTGATGATGAATTCGCGGCGCGTCAATCGCTTGCTGAATATTCATATCGTGGTCAATTACATTCACAACCGCTTGTAAAACCGACGTGATAATTCGCGGTCCGCCGCGTGCGCCGAGCGCGAACCAGAAAGAACCGTCTTTGCGTAAAACAATCGTCGGAGTCATCGAAGAAAGCGGACGTTTTTTCGGTTGGACGGAATTATTTTCGCCTTGAATCAAGCCGTATAAATTTGGTGTTCCGGGACGTGCCGCGAAATCATCCATTTCGTCATTTAACAAAATGCCCGTGCCTTTCACGGTAACAGCCGAGCCGTATAAATCGTTGATTGTATAAGTATTTGTAACAACGTTTCCTTCTTTATCTACGACGGTGAAATGTGTCGTATCCATTCCTTCGCTGAACGTAATTTGTCCGGCTTTGATATCGGAACTTTTTGAGGCGGAATTTAAATTTATCGTTCCGGCACGAGTTGCGGCGTAATTTTTATCAATTAATTGTGTTGTCGGCACTTTGACAAAATCGGGATCGCCCATAAATTCGGCGCGGTCGGCAAATGAACGGCGCAATACTTCGGCAAGCAGATGATATTTTTCCGACGAAGCCCAATTCATTTTTCGCACATCATATTTTTCGAGCATATTTAATGCTTGCAAAAGCACGATTCCGCCCGAACTCGGCGGCGGCATCGAGATAATTTCGTGTCCGCGATAATTTCCCCGAAGTGGCATTCGCTCTTTGGCTTGATAATTTTTGAGGTCTTCCATTGTAATCAAGCCGTTATTTTTTTTCATATCGTCGGCGATAAGCTGCGCGGTTTTGCCTGTGTAAAATTCTTTTGCGCCGAATTTTTGCATTCTGGCAAGTGTTTGCGCGAGTTCAGGTTGTTTGAATAGGTCGCCTTCTTTAAAGTAATTACCATTATTCAAAAAGATTTTTTTGCTGTCTTCATATTTCCCCAAATTGTCCGAATAATTTTCTAGCATTTTCGCTAAACGATATGATAAAATATATCCTTCCTGTGCGAGCTTTCGTGCAGGTTCAACCAACTCCGCCCAACTGATTTTCTTTGAGCCATATTTTCTCAAAGCTAAATCTAAACCAGCCGGCGTTCCCGGAACTCCGGCGGCACGATAACCAATAGTCGAACCTCCATCCCCTTTAATAAGTTCGCCGTTTTTATCAACGAAAATGTTGCGATTTGCCGCCATTGGTGCCATTTCTCGGTAATCAATGGCGTGAGTTTCGCCGGATTTAAAGCGAATCAACATAAAACCGCCGCCGCCTAAATTTCCGGCTTCGGGATAAACAACCGCTAAAGCAATCGCCACCGCTACCGAAGCATCAACAGCATTGCCGCCGCGTTTGAGAATGTCCGTGCCGATTTTAGAGGCTAATTCGTGTTGTGAAGCAACCAATGCGTTCTTTGCCCGCACGGGTTCCCGCCACGCCCCAAAACTTTTTTGCGAAACGGGAATAAAATTTAAGTATAAAGTGATTAGGACAAAGAAGAACGTAAATTTTCGGATTATTTTCATAGTTTTTTGAATCTTAACGCAAGATTTTCACGAAACGATTAATAATTAATGCATTGTTATCAAAATAATTGTAAGAAAAATAAAAAGTTTTGAAAAACACTCGTTGTTAGTTATTTAGTTCTGTAGCTATTTTCTTGGCAAAGATGAAAAAAAGTAGTAAGATTATTCAGAAAAACAATTTTTATGGGGTTAAAAGCCATTCCGAACCATTTTCGGGTGTCCAATTTTTAGGAGAAATGTTATGAAAAAAGGATTAGTATTTTTATTTATTTCGATTTTGGTATTAAATTCGAGCGTTTTCGCACAGAATTTGAGAAGTTTTGACACGAAACGTCAAAATCCAATCGTTACATATGCCGGATCACGCGCTTTTTCGGACGGAAGAGGTGTTTGGCTGGAATGGCAAACCGCATCGGAAACCAAGAATTTAGGTTTTATGATTTATCGTCAAGTCGGCAAAGGAAAAGAACTCGTTAGTCCGAATATCATCGGCGGCAGTTATGTTCGCGCAGGTGAGGAGCAAACTACGGGTGATAACTACACATATTTCGACCCGAACGGAAACGGTTACGATACATATTTTATTGAAAGCCTTAACACTAATGGCGAGCGGCAATTTTCAAACGCGATTTATCCGCAATTTATTAGCGATTTGAAAACTGTTGCCGGACGTTCCGCCCTCGAAATGACGGAAAATGCTTCAAACTCCAATTCGATTGTCCAAGAAAATAAATTGCAAACATCAAAAGGTTTGAAGACATTGGAAGAAAATAATCAATCAGCACCTGATTTACCGAATCAACTTTGGGTTGCAGCCCAGCCGGGCGTAAGAATCGGTGTCAGAAAAGAAGGAATCTATCGCGTTACCCGTGCCGAATTGCAAAATGCCGGATTTGACGTAAATTCTTCACCTGCAAATTGGCGATTGTTTCTCAATGGCAATGAACAAAGTATTATTGTTGAACCAAGCGGTAATTACATCGAATTTTACGGCTTCGGATTAGATCGGCTCGAAACCGATACCCAGGTTTATTTTTTAATTACCGGAAACCAAGCAGGCAAACGTATGGAAACGACGACATTGCCGACAACCGGAACAGGTTTCGGGTTCAATTTTGTTCAAGCTACCAAATATAAATATCGTGCATTTTATATTTCAGATGTTTTGAACGGCGATGAAAATAATTATTTCGGTTCTCAAGTTATTTCGACAACGACCGGCGTGAATATAAATTTCAACGTGCCTGACATTGATTGTAATTCTTTGTCTGACCCGCAGTTGTCTTGTGGCGCACGGCGTTTGTCCATTCAGGTTGGTGTTCAAGGTATAACTCAAACTTCACATACGATTCGTGCTGAACTCAACGGTGTCGAAATTGGTTTTATTACCGGCAGCGGATTTAATTTGATGACGCAAAACTTTAAAATTCCGGTCGCGGTCGCGGGAAGAGTTAATCAAGGAATGAATACTCTCAAATTATCAACAACCGGAACGCCGGGAGACAGTAGTTTGCTTGATTCAATCAGCATTAATTACAAACGTAAATATCGCGCCATGAGTAATCAATTAGTTTTCCAAACAACGGACGGAAGACGAACTTCAATTGGGGGATTCACTTCGCAAAATGTTCGTGCTTTCGATTTGTTAAATTCTGATGAGCCGGCAGTAATTGATGCACCTGTAACAACAGACGGCGCAGAATTTAAGGTTGATTTGCCGGCGAGCGCGGGGCGCACAATTATTGCAGTTGAAGATTCGGCTTTGTCGCCGGTGGCTTGGGTTGTTCCAAATACTATTTCGACACTTACCACTCCAAATCATAACGCGACATTTATTATTGTAACCCACAAGAATTTTACTGCCGAAGCAGATGCTTGGGCGGCTCTAAGAATCGGACAAGGAATGTCAACGGAAGTCGTTCAGATTGACGACATTTTCGATGAATTCAACTACGGCGCGTCTGATTCAGCCGCGATGAAAAACTTCTTTCAATATGCGAAAGATAATTGGCAAACGCCGCCCCAATATATTTTGTTAATTGGCGATGGAAGTTATGATTTCCGCAACTACGAAGGTTTGGGTTACAACAGTTATATCCCAACGATGATGGTTGACACAGTTTATATGGAAACCGGAAGCGACGACGCGCTTACCGATTTCAATAATGACGGCTTGGCGGAAATTGCTATCGGCAGAATTCCGGCGCGTGATGGTGCAACTGTTACGCAAATAATGAATAAGACGATTTCGTTTGAATTGTCTGTGCCGAATTGGACAAATCGAGGCGCACTTTTCGCCTACGATCAATCTGTCGGTTACGATTTCGGCGAACTGAGCCAGCGTATTTCGCAACAACTTCCCGCAAATATGCCGAAAACCTTTCACGGACGCACTTATTCAACAGTTGTTACTGACCAACAAGCAAATCAAATTGAACTGATTGATTCAATGTCAACCGGGAAATACTTCGTAAATTATTCGGGACACGGTTCAACCGGAGTTTGGGCAACGCCAAATTACTTCGGCATGAATAATATGCAAACAATCCAACCTACTACCGCGCCAACTATGCCGGTTATGAAAAATACGAATAATTTTTCGATATTTACGATGTTGACCTGTTTGAACGGCTATTTTATTCGCAACGATAATGATTCATTGGCGGAAAGACTACTGAAAGCCAAGTGGTTTGAAGAAGTTATGCCGGGAACTTACAATGTTAATCAAGTCGGCGCGGCGGCAAGTTGGACTTCGACCGGCAAAACAACGCCGGATGTGCAGGAAGTAATGGCAGCACGCTTTTTGAATCAGGTAACCGCAGGAACAATACCGCGTTTCGGCGATTTAATTCGTGATTCTAAATCAACCGTCATCGGTGGACGCGATGTGCGCTTGTCTTGGGTTCTTCTCGGCGACCCGACAATGAAGTTAAGATAAAACGATTATCGAATGTGTTTGACAATCTTACTGAACGCCAAAAAACGTCAAAAAGATTGTCAAACCTTCGTAAATTTGAATAAAAGTAATTGATTATGACCGATGAGCAAGCATCTTGCTTGCCCCGTTCGAGTGAAGTAAGAACGAGAAACGCCAGTTTAGAAATCAAGTTGAATGAAACTTCAGGGATTTGTGATTGTTCGCGAAAAGCCTTAAATTTTCGGGCAAGGAAGATGCTTGTGCTTATGAAAAAATGAGCTAATAAACTACCAATAAGATTATAATTGTGTGAGGTTTTTAACCGCAAAATTATACAAAAGATCACGAAGTTAAAGATTTAAGACGAATTTTGCAAAGTTAGTTTGACACGGCATTTGAACGACGAGCGCGATAATACGCTGCTGTTGAGCCGTTTATGTGGCGAAACATAAATTAGTTTCGCCCCGAAAAAGTTTAATTTAGTTAATAATTTAGTAGTGAACTAAAGTAAAACCGAGGATTTTTATTTTCGGGCAAAAAGATAAAAATGCGGATAGATTTATAAATATTCGTGATGCTGTCTATTTGTCTGGGAGTTCAAATCGAAGTTTTTATTCTTAAGTTTATTGATTGGAATTTTTATGCGAAAGATTAAATTTTTCGGGGCGATTCTTTTTTTGTATATTGCATTCTCAGGTAATTCTGCTTTTGCCCAAGGCGGAGTCGGGATAATCGGCTTAATGCAAGGGCGCATTACGAAGGCAGACGGCAGAGGCGTTGCCGGTGTAACGGTTTCGGTCGTGGCACTCGGTTCGTGTTTTGATTGGGAAGGAAACACCGCGCGAACAAATCCGTTCGGTTATTATCGGGTTTATGTTCATTACGATTGCGGTTTGCTGGTGTTGACAAGCCGTAAAGGAATGACTTTTTCGCCAAGTTCGATGGTTATTCCGATTGACACTAACTATGACGGAATAAACTTTTTAGCAAATTGAGTTTGTGATTGAAAGACTTTGCAGAAAGACGCATGAAGTAAGTGTGAAAAGGCGAAGACACAATTATTTCGTGCGTCTTTCTACATTTTTGCATTAATCTTAACGCGGTTGAATTCTCAATAGATAACTGCAAATTACAATCGGCACGCCGACCACAACTGCGATTTTTTGTCCTGCCGGAAGTTCGTAATTATTAACCATCGCCGCATTTCTTCCTTCATTTGTTACCCAAAAATTTCCGTTGCTGTCCGTGGTAACGGTCAAATGTCGGCGACTGATTTCGGGATCACCGACGAGTGGAATATCAACGGGTTTCGAGCGCGAACCGCGACCGATACTGATTTCCTGCTGAAAAACCGGCACAACATTTTGCCTTACGCCGCCGCGCCAAATTTCCAAACGATAAATTTCACCGGTTCCGCCACGTTTTTGAACACGAGTTGCTTCTTCGCCATCGGCATTTTGTATCGGGGGCATAGGAGTCGGAACGTATCCGATTACCGTCGGCGGCACGACTTCGGGTTGTTGTTGAAGCGGCGGATTTTGCACAAAATTCGGTTGTTGCGGAATTACCGGATTTTGAATCGGCGGTTGTTGATATTGCGGTTGAATTGGAGGTTGTTGTTGAATCGGCGGCGGTTGTTGAACTAGCGGCTTTTCATCCAAGGCTTTCGGACGCGCTAAAATTCCGGTTTTGTTGCTCGAATTGTCATCCCAACTGTGCTGAACGCGAACGTCGCCTTTTTCCAAAGTGCCGTCAACCCGAAGCTCGACCGAAAAAGATTTTGTCTCGAGCTTGCGTTTGCCCGAAATTTCTTTGGCGCGTTCCGCCAAGATATGATAAAGCCCTTGTTCGAGTCCGCGACGTTTTGCGCCTTGCCATTCCTTATCGTCTTCATCGCTCAAAAAAATGATATATTCGCTTGGAATAATCATCGTTCCTTGCGGCAAAGGCACGATTTCCTTCTGCATCACTTCTTCGACAAGTCGTGCGATTTTCACGATAAATTCTTCCGCGTGGCTGCGCGGTTTAACCTGTGCATCGCGGGCGGCATCTTCCAAAACCGATTCGGACGAATCGCCGTCAATCCATTTTCTGACCTTATCCAATACGCTCAAAGTTTTCTCACCTCGCCATTTTTATAGTGTCTTTTCCGTTATTTTTGCTGTTAATCCAACCTACTGTTGCCGAATTTTCCGAATTTGACGGATTTCCTTGTTCAAGAACTCTTACTTTATACCAAGTTCCTTTAGTTTCCAAAATCTTCAGACGCGACCCTCTTGTAACTGATCCGATTTGTTCTGAATTAATATTTGCATCGGAACGCAAATTGATACCTGTAATAGATATTGCATCTTCCGATGAAAAGGGATTTGTAATTGTCGGCAAAACGCCGCTTTCGCTAAAATAAATGTAAGTTCCGAACAAAATGCCCGTAAAGATAGAAAATGAAATAAATAAAACTGCAAAACGACGCAAAAATTTACTTTTCTTTTTTGGCTGAATCGGTTTAATTTCTTCCGCAATCGGTGGCGCAACGCTTTCTTGAATTTGCGGTTGCGGACTAGGCACGATTTTCGGCAAATCATCGAAACGCACGACGAGATTCGGATTCTGATTTAGGGGCAAATTTTTATTAAACCGCAGTTCTTTTGAAGTATTAAAACGCGGTTTTTGCGGCGCAAGCGGCGTGTAACCTTTGGCAACGTGCGGTTGCGGAATCGCGTTCGGCGGACGGGTTGAAACTTTGGTGGCAATTTCGCCCTCTTCCTGTGCGGCAAAAGTTTTCAGTTGCGATAAATCCTGCCAAAATTCGACGACGGTTTGATGACGTTGGCGCGAATCAGATTGCGTCGCGCGGCGCAAAATCGGCAAAAGTTTTTCTGCCCAAGGTTCTTGTCGAAAAGCAAAAGGCAAATCAGAAATCGGCTGATTCGTAAAAAATCTGGGCGATTCTCCCGTGATTAAAACATAAGCCGTTTTCGCCAAACTGTAAATGTCGGCGGCGGGCGTAAGTTCTGAGAAAACAAGCGTTTGCGTGTTCGCCGTGAGCAAAGGCGAATGTTCCGGCGGTGCATAAACATTCGTGCCGACACGCGTAACCGGCGAATCGGATTGCGAGATTCGCGCAACACCGAAATCGGCAATTTTGACGGTTTTACTATCGCTTGTCAAAAGCAGATTTTGCGGTTTGATGTCGCGGTGAATTATGTTGTTTCGATGGGCGTAGGCGAGTCCGGCGCAAACTTGTTCGAGAAAATAAAGTGCTTCCGAAAGTGTCAGAGATTTTTCACGACATTTTTGCGCCAAATCACCGCCCGAAAGAAATTCGAGAACAAGAAAATGAAACGTCGTGTTTCGCATATCGCGTGCGCTTCCGTGTCCGAGACGGCTGATGATGTTCGGATGTCGCACGCGATCAAGCGCAATCGCTTCATTTTGAAAATTTTCTACTAAAGTTCGTTCTAAATCCGGGTCTAAATCATTCTGTAAAAAGACATTTAGAGCTTTAATAACAATTTGGCTGTGTGGCGATTGAGGCGACGCGAGAATATCACGCGCGACATAAATTTCGGCGTAGCTACCACGCCCTAAAAGTCTTTGGACATCGTAGCGACCGTCGAGTCGGGAATTGATTAGAGCAAGTTCTTTCATCGTCGTTTAGATGAGAATCTATCGTTAAAAATAACACAGATTCTTTCTCTATACGACATTATAAATTCAAAGTTCGATAATCAAAGCTGGGAGCGCAGGCATCTTGCCTGCAAGATTGCGAAGCGTTTCGCGTAGCAATCTAAAAAAGTTCAAGCAGAAATCGAGTTGATTTCTACTCAAACGCTTTTTTTTTCGCGCCCCGCTCCCAGCCAAAAAAAATCTTTAGACAACAATTTCTCTAAAAGTTATAATCAAAACGGGTAATATTCTTTTGCCTCCCATTGAAAATGAATTTAGACAAGTTTTTCAAAATCATTTCGTTTGCCGTAGTTTTTTGCGGTTTTTTCGCGCTTTGGGCGGCGGGCGGAACGGGAATTTTTGTTTCGGCATTGTTTGTGGCGGTTTTTATCGGCGCGTGGTTCGCCGATGAAACGAAAATTCAGATTTCCGAACGAATCGGAACGGCTTTGATGTTTATCATTGTTCCGGCATTTTATGTTGCTTGGAAGTATAAAATGTTCGGTTTGGGCGTAAATGAAACTGCGATTGCCGGAGTTTTGGCGAGATTGATTTTGCTTCTAACAGCAATAAAATTATTTCAAACAAAGACCGAACGAGATTGGATTTTTCTCTATTTAATGGCGTTTTTTGAAGTTTTGCTTGCAGCCGGAATCAGCATCAGCCCGCTATTTTTTGTTTCGATGATTTTGTATTTGCTCGTAACTTTATGTGCCATTATTGCTTTTGAAATCAGAAAAACTTCGCGCACGATAAACCAAAAAACGAACGGGAAATTTGAAATTCAAACGAAAAACAATCTTAATTTTCGTCTGCCTTCGACGGCGGTTTTATTGCTTTTATTCATTATTGCGGTTGCCGTTCCGCTGTTTTTCGCGCTACCGCGTGTTGGCGGCGCAGGTTTGGGCAGTAATCAAGGCGAATATTCAAGCATTACAGGCTTTTCAAACGAAGTTCGGCTTGGCGATGTCGGGCGTTTGAAGCAGAGCGACGCAATCGTAATGCGGGCGCGTGTGGAAAATGTTCGCAAAAAAAATCTCAACACAGAGCGTTGGCGCGGCATTGCTTTGGATAAATTTGATGGAAAAATTTGGTCGAAATCAATCGAACAACAAAAGATAGTGCCAATTGAAGGCAATTCGTTTCGTCTCGGTTTCTCGCAAAATGCCGCAAATATCGTAACGCAAACCATTTATCTCGAACCGCTTAATTCGTTTGTGCTGTTTGCAATGCCGCGACCGATTGAGGTTCGTGAGGGCAATTTCAGTAAAATTTATCAAGATTCAAACGATAAAAAAACCGATGATGTTCAATTCAGATATAACGAAAACAACAGTTTAAATTTTACGCGAAGCGGATTTGACCGCGTAATTTATCAAGTCATTTCGGACGTTTCAATTCCCGAACTCGAAAAATTGCGCGATGATATAACAGTATATCCCGAGAATTTTAAACGATATACCGAAATTCCCGAAAAATTCGATGAAAGAATCAAAACTTTTACCGAACAGATCACGCAAGGCAAAACAAATCGCTACGACAAAGCCAAAGCGGTCGAACAATATTTGCAGAATAATTTGGGTTACACGCTCGATTTAACCGTCAGCGGCGACGAACCTTTGGCGGATTTTTTGTTTAACGTCAAACAAGGTCATTGCGAATATTTTTCGTCGGCAATGGCGATGATGCTTCGCACACAAGGCATTGCAACGAGAATAGTTAACGGTTTTCAGCAAGGTGAATTTAACGACTCGGCAGGCGTGTTTGTCGTCAAACAAAAAGACGCGCATTCGTGGGTTGAAGTTTATTTTCCCGAAACGAAATCTTGGGTTGCGTTTGACCCGACACCTTACGCCGGACAAACCAACGAAGCGAATTACGCCGGAACATTCGGTTCGTTCAAAAAATATATGGAAGCCTTTGAAACCTTTTGGATTCAATATTTTGTGGCTTTCGACAATCAGGAACAGCGTTCGCTTTTCAGTTCGGTAAAAAACGGTTTTCAAGATTATCAATCGAAAACGTCTGCTTGGCTCAACCAAATTCAAACCAAAATTGCGGAATGGTGGAAAGAAGTTCGCGGCGACAAAGGCTTGCAAACAAGCGCGTGGGCGATTCTTTACGGTTTGGGCTATTTGCTCGGCACGGCTTTGGGAGTTTTTCTACTCGTTTGGTTGTTTAGAAGAATTTTGCGTCTTGCCATCTGGCAAAAAATCGCCGCGTGGCTCAAACGCAAAAACGAAGCAACAATTATCGAATTTTACGAACGAATGCAAAAACTTCTTGCGAAAAAAGGCTTTACGCGCCAACCGCACCAAACGCCTTTGGAATTTGCCTTTGCGCTGAATATGCCCGAAGCCGTCCGAATTACTGAAAAATACAACCACGTCCGTTTCGGCGAGAAAAAACTTTCCGACACCGAAACCAACGAAATCGAAAATTGGCTGAAAAGTTTGGAAGATTAGCCTAAAAATAAACAGAGCTTTCCTTTAAAAATGATTCTAGATGAAATTCTTTGGAAACAGTTTGATAACTCGGATTCAGGATTTTTAACCACGCGCACAACACGAAAAGACACGAATCAGTTTGAATTTATTTAATTTTTGTGTTGTTTTGTGTTGTTTTGTGGTTAAGTTTTTTTTATTTATGTAATACCACAAATTTTTGGATTCTGAAAGTTTTTATAGGAAAACCCTATGAAAATAAATTTAATCGTTCCTTATAGGTCTAATTCCCCGTAGCTCTGCTACGGAATATACTGT
>CALMEH010000708.1 GCA_937863115.1 uncultured Acidobacteriota bacterium | reverse complement strand
CGACAGCGATATTTCCAATAGCGTATTCGACGATTAAATCCCAACCGATAATCCACGCGACAAGTTCGCCCAAACTCGCGTAGGAATAAGTATAAGCCGAACCCGCAACCGGAATGCGCGAAGCAAATTCGGCATAGCAAAGCGCAGAAAAAGCACAGGCAATCGCCGTGAAAACAAAGAGAAAAATAACGCCCGGACCGCCGTTGAAAGAGGCTTTGCCGACCATTGCGAAAATGCCCGCGCCGATAATTGCGGCAATTCCCATCAAAGTCAAATCCGGCAATTTCAGCGAACGGCGCAAACTGCCGCCTTCGCCGCTGCCTTCCGTTTGTTCGTGGTCACTCATTCCGAGAGCCGCGTCTGCTTGAATTTGCGCGATAGGTTTTTTACGAAATAGTTTATCCATAGTTTTGTTGGTTTCTGGTTTCTGGTTTTTGGTCTCTAGTTTGTTTGGCTTTCAACGAGAGACGAGAAACCGGAAACTAGAAACTAAATTGCTTGTTTGCGAATTTTGAACGAATTTTCGTTCGATTGCAATGGAAACCGTGCGATATTAGTCTTTTTATATCACAAAGCACGTAATTTTATAAAAATTGCGCTTTTCGAGACGATTTATTAGACTTAAAATTCCCCGCACAATATTAAATGAAAGATCATTCTATTCACAAAAATTTAGACACTTCGTTTGTCAATGTTTCCGCACTCGTGCGTTATTTGCGTCGTCGGCAATTTGTCGGCAGTGTGCGCGTTGAACTGAGCGGCTACGAAGCCGAAATTCATTTGGACGAAAACAACGCGCTTCGTGTGCGCGAATTTGACCGCATCACCGGACGCGTCGGCGAAGGCGAAGAAGCCTTGCAGAGAATTTTAATTCGTTCGCGCGAACCGGGCGGAATTGTCAATGTTTTTCAAACTGTCGAATCGGAAGAAAAAATTGTTGAAGTAATTACGGAAAAACCGGCGGAAAAGGTTTCAAACACGATACAAAATATTAAGCCGACGGCAGTTTTAACCGTTGCCGCGCCAACCAATGGCACAAACGGCAACGCGCCGAAACCCGAACCGCAAAAAATAGTTGCTGAATTGCCGAAACCGAAAAATGCTTTGCCGACTCTGCCGCTTGATTTTACCAACAAAGTCGAATCGAAAGCCAAACAAAACGCGCTTTCAACCGACGATTGGGAATTGCTTTTGAATTTAACAAGCGAATTGCTTTCCAATATTGATAAAACCCTGAAAACCGCAAACCTTGATTTTTCGGCGGCATTTACCAAAGCGCGAACCGAAATTTCGGGCGATTATCCGTTTATCAATCCTGAAACGAAGATTTTTAATTACAAAGACGGTAAAATTTCGATGCGCGAACAGCAAAACGCGAAACTTTTTACGGCAAGCGTTCTCGAAGCTCTGCGCCGTCTGCTCGACAAACTCGGCGCAAACCCGAAATTCACGGACGTTCACCGCGCCGCCATCCAAAAAATCTTGATGCTCGTTCATCATCGCCGCGCTTTTTACGATAAATTTTCGATGACCAAACCGCTTGAGAAACTTTTAGGAGTTTAGTCATTTGCGATTTGCAATTTGCGATTTGTAATTTTAAGACGATAATTTTTATATGCGATTGATTCGGCTCGAACAATCGCAAATCACAAATCGCAAATAGCTTTATGGACTGGAAAATTTTCGCAAGCGCATTTATCACACTTTTTTTAGCCGAACTCGGCGATAAAACACAACTTGCCGTTATCACGATGACGGCGAAAACCGAATCAAAACTTTCAGTTTTTCTCGGCGCGTCTTTGGCTTTGATTGCCGTAACCGCGCTCGGCGTTCTTTTCGGCGGAATTTTATCGCAATATATTCCGACCGAATGGCTTCAGCGCATTGTCGCCGTGGCGTTTATCATCATCGGTGTTTTGATGCTTTTTGGGAAACTCTAAATTTAAAATAGTTTTTGATTATTCAGGACAAAAACGGCAACGCGATAAAGCTGTAAAGACAGCAAAAATTCCCGATGTTTGAAAGCGACTGTCAAGCTGACGGCTCGTGCCGAAAACGATGTAACTTGCGTCCCGCGACATTACGGGTTGCCCGACAGTTAAGCCTGTTTCTTTTGAAATTGCTCGAATTTCGCCGGTTATAAGATTTCTCATCAGAATATTTCCGCCTAAATTTGTGGCTTTTGTGCTGAACGCGACCCAATTTCCATCATTTGAGATAGCAATTTTTTCGCCTTGTCCGATTGGACTGTCGCCGTTGCCTTTAGTTCCATCTGCGCCGATGCTTGCCGCCACAACGCGCCCCGAATCAACGTCCGCAACGAAAACATCTTGCAAACCGTTCGTATCGTTTGAAACCATATTTGTCGCAGTCGTAGCAAACGCGACAAATTTTCCATTGCCCGAAATTGAAGGCGAAACCACGCGGCTACTGCTGTCGTCGCCTTGATTCCGTTCCGTTCCGCTCGAAGTTTTGCTGATTCGTTTGAGCTTCGGATTACCATTTTCCCAAACGTAAATGTCCCACAGATTATTTTTGTCTTCCGAATTTAACGGCGCGAAATTACAGAAAGCAATGCGCGTTCCGTCTTCGGAAATCGAAGGCACAGAACCGCCACCGCCTTTTTTAGTTTTTTCGTCAACGCTGATTATTTTGATTGCGCCTGAACGAATATCTTTCAAATAAACATTCGTGCTGGAAATTCCCATAATGTTTGGGATTAAATTGGTCGCATCGGAAGTAAATGCAATCAAATTTCCATCGCCTGAAATTGTCGGTTCATAACTTTGATAATTAGCTTCGGTTTCGCCTTGTCGGGTGCTGACCGCTGTAATCGTGTTGCGGTCGGCATTCCACACAAAAATATCACGCGCATTATTGGTGTCTGTCGGCACGAGATTTGTCGCGTAAGATTCAAACGCCACCGATTTTCCGTCCGCCGAAATCGCCGGCGCAAAACTATTTTGATTGCCTTCGCCGCCGTTTGCCGTTGCGCTGACAATCCTCGTTTCGCCCGTATTTCTGTCGCGCCACATTATCTGCCGAAATTTGCCTTTTGAACCGCCAAGCCCAACGGCAGATGAAACAAACGCGACATAACGCCCTTCGTCCGCGCCTTTTCCACCGATAACAACTGAGTTTGAATCGTAAAATGTGCCGAAAGATTTGTCGTCAGAACTGCGGCTGACCAATTCCGCCGAATCGCAACCGACACGCAATTCATTGACATTTTCTTTAACCGTGCCTTCAGCGTTGGCGTAAATATTGCAAACTTGTCCTGCGGGAGCTTTTGATATTCTGACCTGATAATTTGCGCCGATGACATATCGAATAATAAAACTAAACGAATTTCGACTGAAAATCGGATTGCCGTCATTGCCCGCCGTAACAGACAAAACTTCGTTGTTATTGTTCGTCAATTCGATGACCGTTCCGGGACGCGCCGTAAAAATGCCTTTCAAAAATGTGCGATTTGGCGGTTGATTAGTTTGAGCAAAAGTTACAAACGCCAAACCTAAGCAGGCAAAAAAGAATAGTGCAGTTTTGAATAATTTCATATTTCCTCCGATTTTACCAAATAAATAGACCACCAAACTATGCGAAATTTGCGATAAAAAAACGCAAAGTCTTTGCTCCAAGGATATATGAATTTTGATGGACGAGGCAAAGAATATAATTATTAGAACATCAGAATATCTGCGCGAAGTTTTTAGGTTTATTGAAAATCCGTTTTTTGATATGATTTGAACACTATGAAAAAACGGCTTGTGGCAATTTTGGCAATCGTTTTGGCAGTTTCTTTTTTTGCGTTTCGATTTGTTTCAGTCGAAAGCAAACCTTCTGAAACACTCGATTTTTCCGAACTTAAACCACAAGTTTCCCAAGCGGTGAAATTTGCGGAAACGCAAAATATTCGTGATTTAATTCCGGCGCAAAAAGACAATTCGACGAAATTTGACGGCAAAAATGTCCGCGTTGTTTCGGAAAATCTGCCGAAGCAAAAAGAAAACGGAACGCACGATGCAGACGCGGCTTTGGCAGAAAATTCGCTTGTGCCGATGCCCGCAACGTCGCTTTCTTTTGACGGTTTGGCAAGTATGGACAACGCCAATGCTTATAACGCCGTTTTTATTCCGCCCGATATGAACGGCGATGTCGGACCGAATCATTACGTTCAAATCGTTAATTCTTTAATCCGCATTTACAACAAAAACGGCAATGCCGTAACGCCGCCGTTTAAAATCAGCACGATTTTTGCTCAATTAAATACGGCTTGTTCGACACGCGATGACGGTTTGCCGGTTGTTTTATATGATCCGCTTGCTGACCGTTGGATGATTTCGCAATATTGCAATTTCTTTCCGCCGTTTCGCCAGATGGTTGCTGTTTCAAAAACGGGTGATCCGACAGGCGCGTATTACGCTTACGAATTTGTGATGCCGAATGTCAGAATTAACGATTTCGGTAAATTCGGCGTTTGGACAGACGGTTATTATATGTCAACTGATGAATTTATCGGCGGCGATTTTTACGGCACGGGCGTTTTTGCCTTTGACCGCGCCAAGATGTTGGTCGGCGATGCAACCGCAAGTTATATTTATTTCAGTTTGCCGTCAGCAAATGCGCCGAATCGTTTGGGAAATTTGCTTCCGGCAGATTTGGACGGTTTGAACGCGCCGCCGAATGGTTATCCGAATATTTTTGCAGGTTATTCAGCAACCGAATACGGTGAACCGCAAGACGCAATTCGTCTTTTCGATTTTCGCGCTAATTTTGCAAACCCTTTTAATTCGACTTTTACCGAACGATTGGGAAGTCCGCTGGCAGTTCCGGCGTTTGATCCGACTTCGCCGCAAGACCGCGCCGATATTTTTCAGCCTGTGCCGGGCGAAGCTCTCGATTCGCAATCAGACCGTTTGATGTATCGCGCCGCTTATCGAAATTTCGGCACGCACGATTCGCTTGTTTTAAATCAAACCGTTCGCATCACACCGATTAGCGAACAATATCGCGCCGGAATCCGGCTTTACGAATTGCGCCGAAACTTAATTCCCGCAACGCCTTCAACGCCTTTTACGGTTCACGAAGCCGCAACTTTGGACGGCAATGGCGATGGTGTAAATCGTTGGATTGGAAGTGCGGCGCAAGATCATCAGGGAAATCTCGCAATTGGCTACACTTACGGAAATCAAGACAAAAAACCTTCGATTTATTACACCGGAAAACTCGCTACCGAACCAAGCGGAACTTTCCGTGATGAAGCCGCTCTGATTGAAGGAACAGGCGTGCAGACGGCTTTCGGCTTTCGTTGGGGCGATTATGCTTCGATGTCAATTGACCCGACGGACGATTGCACATTTTGGCTGACGCACGAATATTACTCGCTCGAAAGCCAAGATTTTCCGTTCGGTTGGCTGACGCGAA
>CALMEH010000707.1 GCA_937863115.1 uncultured Acidobacteriota bacterium | reverse complement strand
TCGATGGATTTAAAGCCGTCAACGACACTTTCGGACATAAAGCGGGCGATATGCTTTTGAAGGAAATTTCAAAAGTTATGAGCGAACAGCTTCGTGATTACGATTTTCTGGCACGGTATGCGGGCGATGAATTTGTCGCCATTATTCCCGAAACCAACGCGGATGAAGTTAAAGATTTGTGCGAACGAATGGAACGCGCCGTGGAAAACTTCGTTTTGCCGATTGATGACGAAAACCAAGCCCGTATCGGCGTAAGTTTGGGCGCGGCGTGTTTCCCGAACGATGGCGAAACGCTCGACCAATTAATCATCGCTTCCGATAAAAAAATGTATTCGGTCAAAGCCGTCCGCAAACGCAAAAAAGCCGCCGAACTCGAAAAAGCCATCGAACTCGAAGCCCTTCCGATTCCGATTCAAATCGAAGAAAATCTCATCTATGAACTCGACGAAAGCCACATTATTTCTTCAGCGATAAATTAAAGGACGAGAGAAAAGGGACGAGGGAAAAAGAGAAAGAAACTTTCTCAAACTCACTTTTCGTCCCTTGTCCCTCGTCCCTCGTCCATTTTCACTCTTCCCTTTTCCTTCTCAAAATGCTTGCGCGAAACGGAAATGAATTTGATTTTGGCGCACTTGGAAAATTGCATTCGGCGCGTTGACCTGTGGAATAAGAAAACGCGGTGGATTTAGTAGGTATCCGTAATCAACGGCAAATTCACCACCGACCGGCGTTTTAATTCGGAAACCGAGTCCGATGGTATTGGTCCAAAGAGCGCGAAGATTTTGGCGGAAAACATCATTTACCGGAACGTCCGGCGGATTAAAAATATCGCCGACACGCCGGAAAACATTGCCGCCGTCATAAAACGGCACAGCGCGAATTTGTTTTGTCAGAGGAATTCTGGCTTCGAGATTGACAATCGCCAAACCGTTGCCGCCGAAAGGAATCGAAAAAGGATTCAAAAATACCTGTTCGCCTTGGCTGTTGCGGAAAAATCCTTGCGGCACAACGACCACGCGCGGTCCGGCTGATTCAAATTCAAAACCGCGAATCGAAGTCGAACCGCCGGCGAAAAATCTTTCGCTAATCGGCAAAATTCCGTCCAAATCGGGAAACTGTTCCGAAGAAAATCTTTGACCTTTGGCAAAAACATTTGCCGCACCGAAAATAAATTGTCCGGCAAACGTCGTGTTTTTCAACTTCCTCACCGTATAGAAATTCTTAAATAAAACCTGAAATTTATTAAAACCGATATTCGCCCCCAAAACCGGCAAAGAAACATTATATTCCGCCGTCAGAAACATTCCGCGTGTCGGGTCGGAAGCGTTGTAGCGGCACGGTTCAAACACATCGCCTTTGTTGATAATGTCGAGCAAAGAATAAGTAATATTGCAATTTTCGCGTGTGTCGAGCGCAAAGTTTGCGCCGAAACCCGAAATACGAATTTTTGAATCGGGGCGCAATAAATCACGAATCAGCAAACTTTCGATATTAAACAGCCGCACGTCTTCAAAACGATAACGGAAAAACGCGATGCTTCGATATTTTTGGCTAATTGTGCGACTCGTTTCGAGATTAACGGTAAAACGATTTATCGTCGGACTGCCGGTATTACGCCCGAATTCATCAATCGGATTGCCGTTTTCGTCAATTCGCTGAACGATTCCTAAAGTTCCTTTGTCAAAAGTCGAGCGGAAAAATCGTGTAACCGTCGAATCGCGCTGATATTGCGCTCTGAAGGTTATCGGCGAATAGCGAATTGTGCCGTCGCGGTTTTTGCCGTCCTTCAAAAATCGCGGGTTAACGAAATCAATCTGGGCGAGTTGCTGCAAGCGGCTGGCGCGAATTTGTGCGCCGCCTTGCCAGAGATTTCCGAGTAGATTAAAGTGGCGAATATCGAAAAATCCGTTTGCGCCGATGTCGGTCGAAACGCCGCCGCCGTAGGTTATCAAGCGAGGTTTTTTCTCTTCGACGTTGATAATAATGTCAGCAAGCCGATTGTTGTTGATGTCCGTTCCGGCGTTTTCGGACTTGATTTGCACGAGAGCAAAAGCATCTGAAGCGTAAAGATTCTGTTCGCTCGAAAAGATGTCTGCCGAACGCAGAAAATTTCCGCGCTTTAATGTGATTGCCTTGAAAACCGCGTCGCGTTTCGTTAAATCGTTACCGTTTATCAAAATGCGGTTGATGACAACACGCTGACCTTCGTTTTCGATTTTATAGACGATGTTGACGAGTTCTTCGCTTGCACCTGTCGGTTGTTTAATTTCTTCGATGGCGTAAGTAATTTTTGCGTCGTAAAAACCTTCGTTAGAATAAAATTCCGCCAACGCCCGAACGCCGTTTCGCGCCCGCGCACGGGAAAGATTTTTGCCGACAAGCGTCGGAAGTTTTGAAATTAAAGTCGGTGCGGAAAATGATTTATTGCCTTCGATTTTGACGTTTTCGATATTTGTCGGAATACCTTCGGTAACGACAAACGTGATGATTAAATCTTCGCCGTTCGTCGAAACACCTTGCCGAATTGAAACTTCCGCGCCACGATAACCTAGTTCTCTCATCAAAGCACGAATCGTTTCGCGGTCTTTTGCTAAAGATTCGGTGCTTGTAAAACCGCGCCCGTAGCCGAGAAACGGAATAACGCCGAAAATCGTCGCTTCTTCGGTTTCGAGAATGCTCGAAATTTCGTCTGCCGTAAATTTGTCTGTGCCTTCGATGCGAATGCCCTTGAGTTTTAGTTTGCGGTTGAGAGTTCCGATGTATTTCACTTCGACGTTGCGATTTGCAAGCTCCGCGCCGCTCAGAGCCGAACACAAAGTTTCGGTTTCATTGACAGTTTCGCTCGCTTCGTTTTCCGTAAATTGCGGATTAACCGAACAAATCGCCGTAACTTCCGCGAAAAAATAACCTTGCTCCTGAAAATAATTTCTCAAACGCCGCGAACCTTCGACAATCGCCGAATAATCAAGAGTTCCTTCGCGTCTGATTGCCAGAAGTTTTCGCTGTGTGCCTTCGCCGACTTTTTCATCTTTCGCTTCCACAGTTACCTTAATTTTTGCGCCGACTTTGCCGGTTTGTTCGATGCTGATTGTATTTTTATCGCCGTCATAAATGATTCGTTCTTCGTTCAAAACCGGGGCGAGAAAATCTTGTTCGCGCAAGGCTTCGAGAATTTTTTCGCGGTCTTTTTCAAAACGCTCACGCGAATAAAGTTCGCCCGGTTCAAGCTTTAATTTACTGCGAATTTTCGCGACATCAAAGCCTTCGATGTTGATGTCAAAGCGTTCGACTTTTGCTTGCGCGTTCGGAACAACCTGAAAAATTACGGCAATTTCGGTTTCGCTGTTGATTGATTTCTGCAAAGGCGTAACCGTTGCCTTGAAAAATCCGCGTGTCCGCAAATATGCCAAAATCAAATCGGCATTTCTCTGCAAAATTTGGTCGGTAACAGCCGCGCCCGCATTGAGAACGTCGAGTTTGAGAAGCAATTCCTGTTCAGTAACTTTTTCGCCGACAGTTTCGCCAACTTCGATGATTATCTTTTCCGCCTGCTTTTTGCGTTTGATGATAAACAACAGATTCACGCCGTCTGCGCCGTTTTCCGTTGCTTGCACGGTTGCCGAAACAATTCGCCCCGAATCATAAAGAGCCTGCAAAGTGTCGCGCACACGCACGGCTGAATATTTTCCGCCCAACGTCGGTTTGATAATCGCCAAAAATTGATCAGTCGAAGATTGTTCGCGTCCGGTTTCTTCAAATTTTATTTCGACATTTGAAATGGTGCGGTTTTCATATTTATTTTGTGAGAATGCCTGAAAAGTAAAAAGTAAAAAATAAAAAGTAAAAAATAATAAAGTCGTGCTTACTTTCAATTTTTTGCTTTTTCCAATCATTTTTCTTTCTAATCCTTTTATTCTATGGTGAAACAACCTATTTACTTAACCCCTTGCTTACTTTTTACTTTTTACTTTTTACTTTTAAAACCGTTTCCGCAAACGAATTTCAAAACTAAAAACATTACTGTCACGCGTTACGTTACTCAAAGCTCGTTGTTCATATTGGGCAACGAACGACAAGCGATTTGAAACTCTATATTCGAGCGCAAGAACTTGATTTTGGTCACTTGCCAAATTCGTCGAATACGTTATTAAAAGATTACGGTTAATCTGTCTGCCAACCGTCAAACGCGCTGTCGGATTTAATCTCTGCCCTGAAATTATCGGGTCAATTTCAAAACGATTCAAGCCGAAAAGTTTATCGGTTGCCTTACTCAGAGGTTTATTGATAATCTGGTCAGCCAAAATTTCGGTTGCCGTATTGATGCCCGATTGCGCCAACGTCGGAATTCCACCTTCGGTATTGGCAAGGTTTCCCGTCGTTATCAGCGAAACGATGTCAGCTTGCGGCAAAGCCGGATTCGATGTTAAGACTGCGTTGAGCGTATCGGTATTGCTCAAATCGCCGCTCAAATTAATCGTAACTTGATAACCGTTGATTTCCGATTCCGCGCGAAGATTGATAATCGGCTGAATTCCGCTAACATTCGGCGGAAAAAGAAGTTCGCCGCGTTGAACATCATAACGGTCATCGCGGTAAAAAAGCGTGCCGCTGTTGGCATTTATTCTGCCCGAAATTTGCGGATCTTCCACGTCGCCCGTAACGCGCAAGGAAATCGAAGCGGTCAAATCGGCAATATTGTTGCGGACGACGAGAGCATCGCGTCCTTCGACAATCATATCAATCTGCAAATCGCCGAAAAACGAATCGGTTGTGCCGCCCGGATTTTGTTCAATCGAACCTTCGCGCCGTCCGCCGATGATGTCTGCTAAATCAATATCTTCCGTGTAAAGACTGCGCCGCGCATTGATTCTTCCCGAAATTATCGAAACCAAACGATTTGCAGAATCGCGTCTGCCGCTGAATTCGAGTTTTGCGTCGCCCGTCGTCAAAAAATCTTTCGGCAAAGGCACGGTTACGTTTGCGCCGTCCAAATCGAAACGAAATGCTTGCAGTTTTAAATTATCGTTCAAAGCCGCGCCGCCCGAAATCGAAACTTTTCCGCCGCCCAAAAATCCGTTCAAACCGTCAATTTGAACTTGATTTGAACTGAACAAAACGCGCCCGCCCGAAATTCGTTCAATCGAAAGACGCTGTGAACCAACAAACGCCGCAAATGAAGCATTTTGCGGCACAGCCGAACCATTCAAACGCGCCGTCTGATTCGTTCCCGTCAAGCGCACGTCGAGATTTGCCAAGCCGGAAAAGAAGTAATTCGGCGAAATTGCGTTCAAAATCCGTAGATTTACCGCTCCGGCAATGACCAGATTATTCATCGCGCCAGCCGTCAACGCCTTCGCGCCGCTAATCGTCAAATTCGTGCCGCCGCCCGCAAATTTCGCATTGTCGAAAACAATTTCGCTCGTGTT
>CALMEH010000706.1 GCA_937863115.1 uncultured Acidobacteriota bacterium | reverse complement strand
ACATTGTTTGCGATTGACACGCGAATTGCTATCATATGTTCCCTCAAATAATATGGAAAACCCGCCATTTATTTCTACAAAAGATCCGGCAACCCGCACTGATGAAAAGTTAAATTCGATTGTTCCCGAAGTTTCAACTCAACCATATGACATCCGCGACATTATCCATTCGGTTGCGGATGAAAATTATTTTTTTGAAGTTCAGGAACATTACGCCCCTAATATTGTTATCGGCTTTGCACGGCTTGGCGGTCATTCGGTTGGAATTGTTGCCAATCAACCAGCTTTTCTGGCGGGGGTTTTGGGTATTGATGCTTCTGTTAAAGCTGCAAGATTTGTTCGATTCTGTGATTGTTTTAATATTCCTCTTATTACATTTGAAGACGTTCCCGGATTTTTGCCAGGGGCTAATCAGGAACATTTTGGCATTATCAGACACGGCGCAAAACTTCTCTATGCCTTTGCCGAAGCGACTGTGCCGAAAATTACAGTTATCACACGCAAGGCTTACGGCGGCGCGTATTGTGTGATGGCTTCAAAACATATTCGCACCGACATAAATTTTGCATATCCGACAGCCGAAATTGCCGTTATGGGGGCTGAGGGCGCGGTCGGAGTTTTATATCGAAAAGAATTGGCAGATATGACCAATCCCGATGAAAACAGACGTCGAATTGTTGAAGAATTTAATGATAAATTTGCAAATCCTTATATTGCGGCAGAAAAAGGATTTATTGACGAAATAATCGAACCTTCAAACACCCGTCCTAAGTTGATTCGGGCGTTAAATCTGTTACAAAATAAGCGAGATTCGAATCCGCCCAAGAAACACGGTAATATTCCGCTTTAATACTTTACTTTAGGTGTCGGATCGCCGACACTTAAAGTATTTTCTAACAGGCTAATAGTATTGTTTGGTTACTTTATACACTGACATTTAATCTTTTAATTTATTGTAAATGCTTACTAACTATTCAAAAAGACCGACTTGTGCAACCGTAAATTTGGATAATTTGGCATTTAATTTCCATTCTGTTCAACAAAATGTCGGCAACAAAGTCAAATATATGGCTGTTGTCAAAGCCGACGCATATGGACACGGAGCGGTTGAATGCGCTAAACGCCTTGAAAATGAAGGTATTGATTGGTTCGGCGTTGCTTTGCCGGAGGAAGGCTTACAACTCCGTGAAAATCAAATTACCAAACCAATATTATGTCTTGGAAGTTTTTGGGCTGGACAGGAAAACTTGTTATTAGAGAACGATTTAACTTCGGTAATCTATAATTTAGATTTAGCCGAAAGACTAAATTCCGTCGCTAAATCAAAAGGCATTATTGCCAAAATTCATATTAAAATTGATACAGGAATGGGACGAATCGGCGTTCGTTTTGATGAAACTGAAAAATTTGCCAATTCCCTGCTTAGATTTGAAAATTTGGAAGTTGAAGGCATTATGACGCATTTTGCTTCGGCTGATGATTTATCACAGAATGAATTTACAAATTTACAAATAAAAAGGTTTTATGAATGCCTAAATATTTTTGAAAATAAAGGGTTTCGCCCCATATTTAAAGATTTGGCAAATTCGCCGGCTGCAGTCGCGCACAAAAATTCACACGGAAATTTGATTCGGCTTGGGGGAATTTTGTTCGGATTGGGCGATGACGTTTTACCAAACGAAATTAATTTGCCTGCAATAAAAGCAGTAATGAGTTTATCTACAAAAATCAGTCATTTAAAGCTTGTTCCAAAAGGTGAAACTTTAGGTTATGGACGAATATTTACTACTAAAAAAGATTCAATTATTGCGTCAATACCAATAGGTTATCAAGACGGCTATAGCCGCGGACTTTCCAATTCTGGGCGCGTCATTATAAGAAATCAGTTTGCGCCTGTTGTCGGACGAGTTTCAATGGATTGGACATTAATTGATGTGACGGGAATTGAAAATGTTAAGATTAATGATGAAGTAATTTTAATCGGAAGTTCCCAAGATAAAACAGTCAAAACAGAAGAACTTGCCGAAAAAACCGATACGATCTCTTATGAAATAACTTGCGGAATAAACCGCAGAGTTCCGCGAATTTATGTTGGAAGCTAAAAAAAGTGTATTTTGTGAAAAGATTTTTGCCATTTACAATAAAAATCTTATTCGAAGAAAATTTCACGCTTTAAATGTTCGCGGGTTAGAAAACCTGCAAAATCAATCAATTCCCTTTTTAATTTATGCAAACCATTCAAGTTGGTGGGATGGTTTGGCGGCATTTCAAATTTGTTATTTTTTACAACTTGACAGTTTTATAATGATGGAGGAAAAGCAACTAAAAAATCTGCAATTTTTTCGTCGGCTTGGTGCATTTTCTATCATTCGTGAAAATCCACGTGAGGCATTCGAGAGTGTCGAATATGCTGTAAATTTGCTTAAATCAAATTCTCGAAAAACAGTTTGGATTTTCCCTCAAGGCAATATTTTACCCAATGATTTGCGACCTTTGAACTTTTTTAAGGGATTGTCGCATATTGTAAAAAAAGTCAAAAATTGCGCTGTTGTTCCGTTGGCTTTTCGTTACGAATTTTTGGGAACTTTTAAACCGGAAATTTTTGTGAGCGTCGCTGAACCGATTTTTTTTTCGCCTGAAACCATTAATGATAAAAATATGCTGACAGAAATTTTTGTTAGTAACTTAACGAAAACGCTTGATAAATTAAAAAAAGATTTTGTTAGTAAAAATCTAACTAATTTTCAAAATATTATCTAGCAGATATTATAAGATTCGCAGTCTTTTGCATAAATTAAAGTTAAAATTTTTAGCAAATGTTAATTAACATAATTCAATGTTACCGAAGTCTCCAAACATCGAAATTCCGATTTTACAAGAACTTAACGCCTTAGGCGGAAGCGACGATGTTCGTTTTTTGTATGAGCGTTTAATTCCCTATTTCCCCCAAATTTCCGAATCGGAAGCCATTCAAATAAAAAACGGAAAAGATCGAAATTGGAAAAAATCCATTCAAAAAGCTGGTAAATCTTTAAACCAACAAAATCTTATCAGACGTGAGCGCGGTTTTTGGTCAATAACTGACATCGGA
>CALMEH010000705.1 GCA_937863115.1 uncultured Acidobacteriota bacterium | reverse complement strand
GGAATTTTGGGCGTTCATATCATCAGCGAAGCTGACATAAAAAACAATTTCGGTATTTCCGAAGAAAAATCTGACAGCGAGTTGGAAAGTTGAAAAGAATATGAGTGAATTGGTCAAAATCGAATCAAAAAAATTAGGTCTCTGGCAAGACCGTAAATTCCTGTGGCTGATTGCAAGCGTTGCGCTCGTCGCAGTTTTCGAGTTTCTCTCATTGATGGGCGAAGATTATAAACTCAATCGTGTCATCGCTTTGCCGTTTTTTGCGGCGTTAATTTTGGCAGTTGGTTGGCAGACGCTTTGGAAAGGTTTGAAGGCTCTCGCCAAACTCAATTTTCGGAGCATCAATCTGCTGATGACGATTGCCGTGATCGGAGCATTTTATCTCGGCGAATACGAAGAAGCGGCGGTCGTCATCGTTCTTTTTTCACTGGGCGAAAGATTGGAAAGTTTCGGCATTCAATCGAGCAAATCAGCTTTGCAGGCGTTGGTTGATAGAACACCAAAAACCGCGCTCATCAGACGCGAAAAAGCCGAACAAGATTTAACTCTCGAAGAAATAAAAGTCGGCGATATTTTGATAATCAAGCCGTCGGATATGATTGCCCTCGACGCAGAAGTTACAATCGGTGCATCAAGCGTTGACGAATCAACGATTACGGGCGAACCTCTGCCGAAAGATAAACACATAGGCGATAAGATTTTCGCCGGAACACTCAATATGCAGGGCTATCTCGAAGCAAAAGTTTTGAAAACTGCAAAAGATACAACGCTTGCCAAAATCATCGAAACAACTTTTGCCGCGACCAAAACAAAAGCCGAAACGCAGAAATTTATCGAAACATTTGCGAGTTACTATACACCTTCAATTATCGTCATCGCCGCTTTACTCGTTATCATTCCGACGCTTTTTTTCGGCGCGGCATTCAATCCTTGGTTTGAACAGGCAATCACGATTTTAGTTATCGCCTGCCCGTGCGCTCTCGTCATTTCCACGCCGATTTCAATTTATGCGGCAATTGGCAACGCTTCGGCAAAAGGTGCGCTGGTCAAAGGCGGAAAATACATCGAAGCTATCGGACGGATAAAAGCCGTAGCGATGGACAAAACGCGGACGCTAACTTATGGCAAACCGAAAGTTACCGATGTCATTCCGTTCGGCGAACCCCCACGCGAACCCTTTCGGGGGTGTGCTGCCGGAATCGAAAGTTTTTGGGAGCATCCGTTGGCAAACGCTATTGTCGCAGCGGCACACGCCGAAAACATTGATTTGCATCAAGTTAAAAATTTCCAAGCCGTAATGGGCAAGGGCGCAAAAGCCGATTGCGTCGTTTGCTATGACAAGCATCACTGCATCGGAAAATTGCCTTTTATCACTGAAGAACACGATGTTCAAGATGAAATCGTCCGCAAAGTTGAAGAATTGCAAAAGCAAGGCAAAACTTCGATTGTGATCAGCAGTCACGACGGCGTGGAAGGCGTTATCGCTTTAACCGACGAAATCAAAACGGAAAGTCGGGCAACCGTTGCCGAACTTCGTAAACTGGGCGTGGAAACCATAATGTTGACGGGTGACAATCACGCGCCGGCGCAATCTGTGGCAAAGGAAGTAGGAATTACTGAGGTTAGAGCCGAAATGCTGCCCGAACACAAAGCTGATGCTATCAAAGAACTTTTGCAGAAATATGGCGCAACGGCGATGGTCGGCGACGGCGTGAACGATGCTCCCGCATTGGCACTTTCATCAGTCGGAATTGCGATGGGCGCGGCGGGAAGCGACACGGGCATCAAAGCCGCCCCAATTGCCATTCTCAATGATCGTTTGGAACTGATTCCGTATCTCGTCCGTTTGGGCAGAAAGACTATTTCGACCATCAAAATCAACACAACGCTCGCCGTTGCGACTAAACTCGTCTTTATTATTCTGGCAATTCTTGGCGTAAGCAGTCTGGCAATGGCGATTTTTGCTGATGTCGGTATTACGGTTTTAGTGATTTTGAACAGCCTGCGCCTTTTGCGTTTTAAATAATGAATGAATTTAGAATAATACTTCAAAGATAATGAAAAGATAATGAATCGAAATTTGCTTCGCAATCGCAATTACATTCTGTTATTTTCGGCGCAGATTATTTCTCTTTTGGGAAGCGGTGTAACGACGGTCGGACTCGCGCTTTTCGCTTATCAGTTGACGGGCGGCGCGTCGGCAACCGCCGTGATCGGTAACGCGCTTTTCTTACGAATCTTGGCGTTTCTGATTTTTTCGCAGCCCGCCGGAGTTTTGGCTGATCGCTTTTCGCGCAAGAAAATTTTGATTGTAGCGGATGTTTTACGTTTTGCTCTGCTCGCCCTTTTTCCGTTTATTACCGAAGTGTGGCAAGTTTATTTGTTGATATTTCTGATTAACGCCGTAACCGCATGTTTCACGCCGACCTTTGAAGCGAGCATCCCGGAAGTTGTTGGCAGTGAACAATATGTCAAGGCTCTTTCCTATTCGCGTGTTGCCGTTGACATCGAAGCTGTCGCCGCCCCCGCCATCGCCGGTTTGCTGGTTGTCTGGCTCGGCGTGCGCTGGGTTTTCTGGTTTGATGCGGTAACTTATTTAGTTTCGGCAGCTTTGGTTTTGTTCGCTGTTGTTCCGATTGTTACCAAACATATCGTTCCACTTTCCGCTAAAGTTTTCTTCACGGAAATTCAAACGGGAACGCGAATTTTGCTTCGTGAACCGTCGCTCAGACAAGCATTGGTTTTGAGTTTCGCCGAAGCGACGGCTGGAGCAGCGGCGATTGGGGCGACTGTTGCGTATGTCCGGGATGCTCTCGGTAAAGGCGATACTGCTTTTGCGCTGGTGATGGCGGCACTCGGTTTAGGTTCCACGGTTGCCGCGATTCTATTAGGACGTGCCACCGGACGCTATGAACAAGATGCTAAAACAAAGATTGATTTACACGGACGGCGACATATTTGGGCGCAGCGTGCGCTTGTTTTCGGCGGTGTCCTACTCGGCGCAGTTTTGCTACCCGGTTTTCTTGTTCCACCAATTTTCGTTTTTGCCGTTTTATGGTTTCTCAACGGCGCGGGACAAGCGTTAATCGCTA
>CALMEH010000704.1 GCA_937863115.1 uncultured Acidobacteriota bacterium | reverse complement strand
ATATGGAGAAATCAGATGAATTTAGAAAAAACTTTAGACAATTTACACGAAAAAGTTACTCAAAAGCGCGTCTTTCAGCTTTTCACGGTTTTCACGCGGATTTTGTTGGCAATCGGTTTTATTCCGCCGAGCATTCCGAAGATTTTGTATAAACCTTTTACAGTTTTGCCTGACTCGCATCCGGTCGGACATTATTTCAATGCGCTTTATCAAACGGGTTTTTATTATCAATTTAGCGGTTGGGGACAAATCATCGCCGCCGTTCTTCTGCTAATTCCGCGCACTTCGCATCTTGGAGCATTGATGTTTTTTCCGATTATCATTAATATCGCCGTCCTGACAGCTTCCGTCGGTTTCAAAGGAACTTGGCTGATTACGCTTTTAATGGCACTTGCAGCAACTTATCTAGTCGCGTGGGATTACGACCGTTTGAAACCGATTCTGTTTCAAACACGCGAGGAAAAAACACGCCCTTTGCCATTACAATTCGTTACAATTCCATTGTTTTTCGCCGTCGGAGGCGCGATTGTCGCAGTCATCTGGGCTTATATTGGCTTAGGTAGTTTCCAAAATTATTTCACACTTGCCGGAATTTTGTCAGGCATAGGCTTATTTTTCGGCATCATTTTCGGCATTCATTACCGATTTATGCGCGTTGGCAAATTGGAAAAAAGCAGGGAAATTATCTAGAAACTAATTCAAAATCGAAGTCTAAGTTCTTTGCTTTTTTCATTAAGTAATGTGAATCAAGAAAGCCGAAACACTCATTTTATCAATTATCAAATATTTCAGCAGTTTTTTACTTTTAACCACTAAAGAATAATTGATATTTGATATTTAATAATTGATAAAGCCGAAAGATATGACGAAATTCACCTGATTTTCTAATCTAAAAAAGTTTCGGGGCGGAAAATTTGCGCCGGATTTCATTGTTTTCCGCTCATCAAAACTCAATAAATTATTTTCGTTTCCACCGAACACCGTCTTTCGTGTCTTCCAAAATGATTCCTTTTTCTGCCAAAATATCGCGGATTTCATCCGAACGTGCAAAATTTCGATTTCGACGGGCTTCTTGGCGGTCTTCGATTAATTGTTCGATTTCGGAATCTAATATTTCTACTTTTGAATTGCCGAAGATACCGAAAACCGAATCGAATTTTTCGATGATTTTTAAGATTTCATCTCGGTCATTTGATAAAATCGTTTCGTTTGCCAACGCCGAATTTGTTTCGCGCACCAAATTATGAAGCGCGGCGAGTGCGGCTGATGTATTTAAATTATCGTCCATCGCCGATTCAAAATCGTTTAAAAATCCGCGAGCTTTTTCCTGCAATTCTGCGTTTTCGCCGTTTTTCAGATTCGCTTCGGTTAAGCGTTTTTTGAAATCTTGCAGACGTTCGATTGTCGCCGTTGCACCTTTTAAGCCTTCAAATGTAAAATTCAACTGTTTGTCGTAAGGCACGCTAAAAAGCAAATACCGAATCGCCAAAGGTTTGAAACCGCGATTGATAATGTCGCGCAAAGTGAAATCATTACCTAAACTTTTCGACATTTTTTCGCTATCAACTTTTAAAAATTCGCCGTGCAGCCAATATTTTGCAAAAAGTTTTCCGGTTGCGCCTTCGCTTTGGGCGATTTCGTTTTCGTGATGCGGAAATTGCAAATCAATTCCGCCGCCATGAATGTCGAAAGTTTCGCCGAGATATTTCATCGCCATTGCTGAGCATTCGATATGCCAACCCGGACGACCGCGACCAAACGGTGCGTCCCAACTTGCCGAATCTTCTTCTGAAACCAATTTCCAAAGCGCAAAATCTCTGGCATCTTCTTTTTCGTATTTATCCGTGTCAACGCGCTCCGAACCGCCGACAATGTTGCCTTCAAACGAAATTTTCGATAATTTTCCGTATTCAGGAAAAGCCGAAATGCGAAAATAAATCGAACCGTCCGATTCGTAAGCCTTGCCGTTTGCAAGCAAAGTTTCGATTATCGAAATCATTTCGGCAATATGTTCGGTTGCACGCGGCGCAACTTCGGGGCGTTCGATATTTAACGAATCAATATCTTCCCAAAACGCGACAATAAAAGGCGCAGTCATTTCGTTAATCGAAATATTTTGTTTCGCGGCTTCGTTGATAATTCGGTCGTCAACGTCGGTTAAATTCATAACGTGAAGGACGTTATAACCTTTATATTTTAAGTATCGGCGCAAAATATCGCCGAAAGTAAACGAACGAAAATTGCCGATATGCGCGAAATTCCAAACCGTCGGACCGCAAACATACATTTTGACTTTGCCCGTTTCGAGCGGCTGAAAATTTTCAACTTTACCTGATAAATTATTATGAAATCTGAGCATAAATTTATTTAATTATTTCAAAATCGCTTATTTTATATTGCCACGAACTATCTGTTACACCAATTTCCTTTGATTTTACATCTATCGAAATCGGATAGCCTGAAGTTTCATCGTATTTGACAGCGACATCGTATTTACCGCTTTCCAAATCGTGCTGAATTAAATCGAAAAGTTTCTCAATCGTGTCTAATTTCGTGAAAGAATCATTTGATTTCAGCTCACATTCGACACATTTCAGAGAAATTTGTTTTCCGCCGCGCACTTCAATCTGAACATTTTTACCGGCATCTGTCGTAAACGCCATCAATCTGATTTTATAGCGGTAATCGGTAATTTTTTGCGCTGTCCACTGTTCACGTTTTTGATCAATCTCGTGTTTTTGCAAAAAAGCGCAAGATGTTGCAAAACAAATTAGCGGCAAAAGAAAAATTAAAGTGCAAAATCTACCGCGCTCATAAAACAATCGGTTTTTCATAATTATATCCTCAAAGGCAAATGCCAAAAAATTTCCGAAAGTTAAATTCGGGAAATGTTAATAGTTTAGTTTGAAAGTTAAAAATTACAAGAAGAGATTATTGACAACAAGATTCTTTCGGCGCGATGCCGAGTTGTTCGAGAAGTTCTTTGGTTGGCTTAAATTCGTAAAGCATAGAAAGTTTATAACACGAAATTTTAATTTCGGCAACAGTTTTCATTTATCATTGAACATTTACCATTCAACGATTTTTGATAAGTAAGCGGACAGATTTATTTTATGAATATTAACCACGAAATAACACGAAAAACACACGAAACAAAAGATTTCTTTTCGTGATGCTTCGTGTTTTTTCGTGGTTCGATTTATAAATTTATTTCGTCCCAATACTTAAATGATAAATGTTCAATGATAAATAACTAATCCAAATCATCAATCTGCAAAGAAATCGGTTCTGCTCCGGCGGTTTTTACAGCGTCCACGATTTTGGCTACACTGCCGTAATCAATTGTTTTCGGAGCTTTGATAAAAACGGTTTTTTCGATTGATTTTCCGTCGGAAGCGAGCGAATAAACTTGGTTTTCTGTGCGTTGTTGGAAAGTTTCTTTCAATTTTGCAATCAGATTTTCAGGATTTTCAAGGCTTGAAACGTCATTTTCCTTGTTCAGACGCAAATTTTTATTCGTGTCAATCGCTACAATCAAAGACAATGGATTCGGTTCGAGTTTATCAGTATTTTTCGGCTCGGCTGGCAATTTTGCTTCAAACCGCGCAGGCTTGAGCGGCGCGATAATCATAAAAATAATCAAAAGCACCAACAAAACATCAATCAAAGGCGTTACATTAATTTCAGGTTTCGACATAATTTCTCCTTTTGTTAGTGGTTCGTTGGTAGTCGTCAGTCGTGAAGGAAGGATTTTGCAACGAACGACTACCAATGAACTACCAACATAATCGTTTAGACACCGAAACGCGCAAAATGTTCCCAAAAAAAAGTGCAAAGCGCAAAACTAAAAAAAATAGACTTTGCACTTTGCACTTTACACTTTGCGCTAAAAAAGATTATCCGTAAATCACCGCGACATTGCTGGCAGTCGAAACCGCATCGCCGCTTTTTGTGCGGATGCGGTATTGAACTTTTGCGCCCGGAGTTTGATTTATGTGGTCATATTTGGCAGTTTTGACGACATCAATCATCGTCCATTGGCTTGCGTCGCCGAATTTCGCTTCAATAATGAAAAGCACGCCGTATTTATTAGCGTTTCTGCCCCATTTCAGCGAATTTGTGCCGTCTGAAGTGCCGGTTACGACCAAATTTATCGGCGCAATCGGCGCAATCGGCGATTTCGCGCCGTCGTCCACATTAAATCCGGCTTCTTCAATGAAACTGTTCAAGATATTTTCATTATTTTTCAACGCCGCTTGAATTTTCGCCGCCGCTTTATTCTGACTGGCGCGGTTAAATTTTATTTCCTGATTTTTTCCTGCCAGACTATCTTCCAAAGCCTGTCTTTCGCCCAAATTATTTGCCAGACTAACCCGAACGGTCTTCGCATCAGTAATCACCGCCGGATCAATTCCGGTCGGAGCGATGTTATTTTCAACAAAAGTCAGCATATTCTGCATCCAGATAATAAATTCCGCATTCGATAATTTGTAAAAATTGTCAGCCATTGATATTGTCCTTCCCAAAAACAGGGGATTTTCAGAAAAAACAACGAGAGAAGAGGTAAAAAAAACAAAAAATTTGGGAAAAGACAGATGGAATTTGCACTGTTCTTAAAAGATTTGTGTTGCCGAAAACAAATTATTCGCAAAAAACACTAAAATAAAGCAAATAATCACCAATCTTTTGACAAAAAACTCTATTCTTCGACAGCTTTCCCGAAGGTTTTTCGCCTAAAACAAACTGATTTCTGCAAAATCCTGAATATTTTCTACAAATTCCTCACGGAAAAGTTAAAAAAACTTACGGAAAAGTTAAAAAAACTCACGGAAAAGTTAAAAAAATATCGTTCAGAGTTCAAACTTCAGTTTGAATCTCAAAAAAGTTCAAGATAAATCTTGAACTCTGAACATTACTTTGCAAAAAACAGCACCTACAAAGCAAACGATTTTCGCTTCTATCTGATTAAATGCCCGAACAGCGTAAAAAGTTGCATTTTCTGAGCAAGAAAATAAGTAGGGCGAAAAAAATAATAAACTGTAAAATTAAGTTGCAAATGTCCAATAAACTTTAGTTTGTTGAGCTTGAAGCGAAGCGACAAGCTAAAGCGTGTCGGACTCAGTTGCCTATTTTTAGATTATCCTAAATATGTCTTATTACTTAGCTGATAATTTGTAATTTATTAAGATAAAGTCCTTACTTTGAATAAGCCCAACTATAATTACAGTCGTCCATTTATTGCTTTGAGCAAGGCTTTGGCTTTTATTAAAGTTTCTTCGTATTCTTTTTTGGGTTCGCTGTCAATGAGGATGCCGCCGCCGACGTTAAATGTGGCACGATTGTTTTTTATGGTCATTGTTCTGATGGCAACACTCAAATCTATTGTAAAATTCAAAATTTCAGATTCAAGATTTAAGATTTTTTCGGAATTTTGAATCTGAAATCTTGAATCTTGAATCTTAAACCCGATTGCGCCCATCGAAAGTCCGCGTGGTGCGGTTTCAAGATTGTCAATAATCCGCATCGTGCTGATTTTTGGTGCTCCGGTGATTGAACCGCAAGGGAAAACGGCTTTAATGATGTCGGAAAATTTTATGTTTTCCTGCAAGTTTCCGTTGATTGTCGAAGTTAAATGAAAAAGCGTTGGGTGAGTTTCTAAATCGCAGAGTTTTTCGACCTCGACCGAACCGAATTTGCAGATTCTACCGATGTCGTTTCGCAAAAGATCAACAATCATTACGTTTTCAGCGCGATCTTTTTCGGAACTGAGCAATTCTTTTTTTAATTTTTCATCTTCCGCTAGAGTTTTTCCTCTTGGGCGCGTGCCTTTGATTGGGCTGGTTGAAATAATTGGACTTTGAACTTTGGACTTTGGACTTTGGACTTTAAAAAACCTTTCGGGTGAAGCGGAAACGACTGTCGAATTTTGTCTTTGGAGAAATGCCGCGAAAGGTGCGGGATGATTTTTTCGTAAATTATAAAATATTTGTTGTGGAGTGAGAATTTCGGGCAATTCGGCGGTTATTTGTTGCGTCAGATTGGTTTGATATGTGTCGCCGCATCGGATAAATTCTTTGATTTCTTCGATTTTTTCGAGATATTCGGCGTGTGTGAAGTTTGTAGATATTTTTGAGTCTTGAAAGTCTTGAAAGTTTTGAAAATCTGGGAAGTCTTGGAGGTTTTGGAAGTCAAGAAGGGAAGATTTTATTCCGTCGAAGCGGTTTTCATTGCCGTGGAGATAAGTTTTTTTCGTGTTGTAATTGTGAATAATCATAGAATCGAACAGCGCGAGAAATAAATCGGTTTCATCGGAAGAATGACGCGATTTTATGCGATTTATCTTTAAACCAAATTCGTAAGACATCGTAAAAAACGCGAAAAGTTTATCATTTGAAAGTTTTTCATCAAGAAATTCGAGAGTTCTTTCGTAATTGTCGTCAGAAATTTCAAAAACTTCGAGCGGTTTTATTCCGGCAATCAAAAACTTTGAATCAAGATGCGAAACGCCGCAACTATCAAGCAGGCAAACTTGCTCTTTTTCGCTGATTTTGAGCAAAGCCGTAACCAATTCTTCGGAGGAAATCGTAATTTCTTGCACAATTCGGATTTTAACACGAAAATTTATTTCACTTAAGATAAGTTTTAGCGTAAGATGTTCTCAATTTAATTGTAAAATCGAAAAGATGCGGAAATTTTTTAACCACAAAATAACACGAAAAGGCACGAAAATCTTTAGTGTTGTTTCGTGTCTGTTCGTGGTTTAAAATAATTTTTGAAAATCTAGTCTTTTCCATTGCAAAAACGAGAATCTTTCTTTCCCCGAATCATTAAAAAATATGTCGGAAAACAATATAACTTTAGTTCGCGGTTTAGGTTTGGTGGCGGCGATTTCGATTATTATCGGTAACGTCATCGGCACGGGAGTTTTCCTGAAAGCGCGGGTGATGACCTGCAATCTCGGCTCGCCCGAATGGGTTTTGCTGGCTTGGGTTGCCGCCGGACTTCTTTCGCTGGCTGGTGCATTGACCTACGCCGAACTTTCCGCAATGAAACCCGAAGCGGGCGGCGAATATGTTTTCTTGCGCGATGCTTACGGGCGAGTTTCGAGTTTTTTATATGGTTGGATGCAGATTTTTATCGCCAAAACCGGCTCGCAAGCCGCAGTCGCCGTGGCATTTACAATCGGCTTGAACGATTTTCTCGGCGGCGGTTTGAAACAGGTTTTATATCAAAACAAATTTCATCCGCTTAGTTGGCTGCCGAATAACATAGCTTTTTTTGACTTAACGAAGATATGGAATTTAATAGGTTTAAGCTCAGAGTATGAATTTTCTTACGAACTCACATCTTTGCAATTAATTGCGGTGATGATAATTATAATTTTCACGACGATTAATTGCGCTTCGGTTGTTTTGAGCGGGCAAATCGCCACGTTTCTGACGTTTGTTAAAATTTTCTTGATTATTTTTGTTGCGCTCGGTGCATTTTTGTTTGTAACGGGCGGAAATTTCGGAAATTTTTCGATGATGAACACGGGCGGAACGTGCGAAGGTGTGTCTGCCGGCGTAAGATATGGTTCTGATTCATTTTCCTACATTGCCGGCTTCAGCGCGGCAATGCTTGGCGCACTTTGGGGTTATGACGGTTGGAATAATCTGTCGCTCGTGGCGGGCGAAGTTAAAAAATCTGGAAAAAACAAGAAGCTCCTGTTTTCTGTTGGGCATGACGATTTTATTAATTTATATTTTTTTAGATAGCTTTGATTTTTTTT
>CALMEH010000703.1 GCA_937863115.1 uncultured Acidobacteriota bacterium | reverse complement strand
TACAATGTCAAAGAACTGGCAATAGTTTGTTAGTTCTTATCCCGAACTGAGGTTAAAGTAATAATTTTATACTGGTCGTTTATTCCAATCAGCAAGGAAAGATTCTAATCCTTTATCTGTTAGGGGATGTTTAGCGAGTTGTTGAATGACCTTTAAAGGAATTGTCGCAACGTCAGCCCCAGCCAGAGCGCAATCAACAATGTGCATTGGATGTCGAATTGAAGCTGCGAGAACTTCGGTTTCAAAACCGTAATTATCGTAAATTTGCACAATGTCGCGGATAAGCTGCATTCCTTCTTGCCCGATGTCGTCAAGCCGTCCGATAAAAGGCGAAATATAAGTTGCTCCGGCTTTGGCGGCAAGAAGTGCTTGAGTTGCCGAAAAACAGAGAGTTACATTAACCTTAGTTCCTTCTTCCCGAAAAATCCGTGTCGCCTTCAGACCGTCTAATGTCAAAGGACATTTAATCACAACATTCGAGGCGATTTTCGCAAGTTCACGTCCCTCGCGCAACATACCTTCGGTATCAAGTGCGGTAACTTCCGCGGAAACATCGCCCTTAACCAATTCGCAGATTTTGGCGATATGTTCATTAAAATCAACATTTCCTTCCTTTGCAACGAGCGAAGGATTAGTCGTAACCCCGTCAATTAGACCAAGTTCGTTAGCTTCTCTAATTTCGTCTAAATTTGCTGTATCAATAAAAAATTTCATAATTTCTCCGTATTAATAATTGGATTTTGTAAAACCTCTAAACCTTCGATTTCGATTTTGCAAAGGTCTCCGTCATTTAATTTTGAAACACCGGAAGGCGTTCCCGTGGCGATAATGTCCCCTAAATTCAAAGTCATCTGGTTTGAAATATATCTTATCAGAAAGGGAACCGGGAAAACCATCTGCGACGTTCGCCCGTCTTGTTTAATTATTCCGTTGACTTTAGTTGTAACGCGAATGTCCGAAACATCCAAATCCGTTTCGATAAAATTGCTTATTGGGCAAAATGTGTCGAAAGATTTCCCGCGTGTAAATTGGATATCTTTACGCTGAATATCTCGCGCGGTTACATCATTAAAACAGATATATCCGAAGACATAATCAAGCGGATTGTCATTTTCGGAAAGATTTTTACATTGTTTTCCGATTACTATGCCGAGTTCGCCTTCGTGTTCGACATGTTCGCTCTGCCGCGGAATGATAATATTTTTGCCATTGCCGATAATTGCCGAAGGTGCTTTCAAAAACAAAAGCGGTTCTTTCGGAACCTCGTTGCCTAATTCTTTGGCGTGTTCCGCATAATTTCGCCCGACGCAGACGATTTTTGAAGGTTCGACGGGCGGTAATAATTCAACTTCATCGAAATAATACAATTCGTTAAAAATAATGGAATCGGTAAGTTCGTCAATTTGTGGGAAACGGCGCAAAGGGTGAATATTTTCACCTTCAATCGCTCCGTAATAAATCCTCCCACCCCGTTCGTATCGGCAGATTTTCATAATTTTTAGGGCGCAGTTTCCGAAACTATCTCGGAAGGTTCGCTGACATTTCCGGTATTGTCGAGAGCAACCAGATAATAAAAATAAGTTTTACCGGATTCGACTGTTTTATCTTGAAATGTATTCGTTTTAAGAATTTCAATTGTTAGAAGCGTCCAATCTTTTTTCGGCAGATTTTCAACGGTCGAGCGATATATTCGATAACCCGCAAGATCTCTTTCAAGATTTACGGCAAAGAAAATGGACAAAACATTCGGGGCGGCGGCAATCGTGATTGCTGTCGGGGCTTCGGGTGCGAATGTGTCTATCGGTGCAACTGAAACAGTTTCCGAATCTAAACTTTCTATCGGTTCACCGTTTTTTCCGAGTGAGACAGTGCGGACGTAATATGAATATTGTTTATTAAATTCAAAAGTTTTATCTGCAAAATTTTCAACTGTAAGTGGGGAAGTATTCAGAATTTTGGCATTTTCCTGCTTATCCGAAAAACGGTATATATTATATCCGAGAATGTTTGTGGGTGTAGAACCGTCAATATTTTTTTGCGGTTCATTCCAATTTAAATTAACTGCCGTTTCAGAAGGTTTCGCGATCAAATTATTTGGAGCTTCGGCGGTTTTCGCCGTCGGTTCGATAATCAAGAAATTTGAAAAAGCCGCCTTTTGTCCTGCGGAATTAACAAAACGAACAGCATATCTCAGGCGCACCGGTTGACCAAAAAAAACGAGTTTGTCTTTAAATGTTAGAGTTTTTTTGCCAAAGTCGGCATCATTTATCGGAATTGTTGCAATCAGTGTGCTTTTGTTTGAAAATTCTTCTTCCGAAAGAGTTTTCGGCGAATCATCCTTTTCTATCAACCGATAGACATCTGCACGATCAATATTTATAACATTCGTTTCCGAAGCGTTTCTAACTGGCATTATCCAAGAAATCAAAATTTCATTGCCAAATTGTTTGCCGGAGATTTCGATTCTTTGAGTAACGCGTTCAATCGGCGGCAGCGGGGGCTTGCGTTTTCCGCATCCGCTTGAAATAAGCAAAGCGGAAAATATAAACGCTAATGCTGCTAAAAGCAAGCAGTTTTTACGAAAAATAAATTGTTTAAGCAAACCGTTTAAGAATCGCATAATTTACAAAATATACTGACGAAGATTCTGGTCTGTTACCAATCCGTCCAGTTTTGTGTGAACATATTCCGCATCAATAATTTGGTCTTTATTTACGAGTTCACTACCAAGAAAACTAATTTCTTCGAGAAGGTTTTCAAGTAAAGTGTGTAACCTTCTTGCGCCGATGTTTTCAGTTGTCTGATTAATATTCGCGGTCATCTCAGCGATGGCTGTAATCGCATCTTCGGTAAAGGAAAGTTTAATTCCTTCGGTCTTAAGCAGTGCTTGATACTGCTTAATAAGCGAGTTTTTAGGCTGTATAAGTATGCGCTTAAGATCATCAAGGGTCAATGATTCAAGTTCTACACGAATCGGAAAACGTCCCTGCAATTCAGGGATTAAATCGGAAGGTTTTGAAACGTGAAATGCTCCGGCTGAAATAAATAAAATATGGTCGGTATTGACCATTCCATAGCGGGTGTTAACCGAAGTTCCTTCGACGATCGGAAGCAAATCTCTCTGCACGCCTTCGCGCGAAACGTCTGCGCCTCCGCCGGAAGTTTCGCGTCCGGCAATTTTATCAATTTCGTCAAGGAATATGATTCCGGCAGATTCGGTTTTTTCAATGGCGGTGCGCGTTATTTGTTCCATGTCAACAAGACTTTCCTGTTCATCGCGAAGCATAAATCTTCGCGCTTCGGAAACTTTTATTTTACGGCGCACTGTTTTGGTCGGAAAAAGGCTGCCGAACATATCCTTAAAATTCACGCCCATTTCTTCCATTCCTTGTCCACCGATAAAATCAATCGTTTGGTTCGAGCGGTCTTGCGTTTCGATTTCGATCAGGCGTTCATCCAAATCACCGTTGCGAAGTTGTTCGCGCAATTTTTCGCGTGTTTTGTTAACAGGTTTTTCCGCGTGTAAATCAATTTCCGGGTCGCTCGGGTAATATGAATCCGACGAAGGAAGTAAAATATCAAGAATTTTTTCTTCGACGTTAATTTCAGCAAGCCCCAAAATATCGGCAAATGCGGCTTGTTTCGTCATATCCACGGCAACGTCGGTCAGTTCACGAATCATACTTTCGACATCGCGTCCGACGTAACCGACTTCGGTAAATTTCGAGGCTTCGATTTTGATAAAAGGTGAACTTGAAAGTCGTGCAAGCCTGCGTGCAATCTCGGTTTTACCGATTCCTGTCGAACCGATCATCAGAATATTTTTCGGCAAAACGTCCTGCGCGATTTCGGGCGGAAGTTTTTGCCTACGGATTCTGTTTCGAAGTGCAACTGCAACTGCACGTTTGGCATTTGCTTGCCCAACAACGTATTTATCCAATTCCGCGACAATTTGGCGTGGGGTAAGTTCATCTAACTTAATTAATGGTGCGGCGGTTTTTGTTTCGCCGCTCAAATATATAGGCATAAATTTTTAAATTTCTTCGACTATAATTTCAGGATTCGTATAAATACAAATTTCGCTGGCAATCTGAAGAGATTCAAGAGCAATTTCCTTCGCGTTAAGCTCAGTGTGTTTCATCAGAGCGCGTGCAGAAGCCAGCGCAAACATACTTCCCGAACCGACCGAAAGCAAACCTTCGTCGGACGAAATTACATCGCCTTTGCCGGAAATCAAAAAAGCGTCCGACTTATCCGCAACAATCAGAAGTGCTTCCAGATGTCGCAGATATTTGTCTGTGCGCCAATCTTTGCTCAATTCGATGGCGGCGCGTTCTATTTGACCGCCGAATTGTTCAAGTTTGGCTTCAAATTTTCCCAAAAGTGAAAAAGCATCTGCCGTAGCTCCGGCAAATCCGACCAAGACATTATTGTTGAAAATGCGCCTGACCTTTCGAGCATTTCCTTTGATTATCGTATCGCCGAGCGTAACTTGCCCATCGCCAGCCATTGCAATTTGGTCATTTCGTCGGACAAGTAGGACTGTGGTTGAGCGAATTTTAAGTGAATTTTTTGTAGAACTCATAAAAAATTAATGATAAATCTTTAAACCCGAATGCTCAAATTGACAGATAAGATAAACTATCCGACCATATTTTAAGTTTATGCGAAAATTGGCGAAAATCGGTCTGACAATGCGGGTTGAAATAGATACCAAACGATTTTATCTCGGGCGGGATTATTGTGAAGCTTTGGAACACTTCGGCGCGATTCCATTACATATCGGCTTAATTCCCAAAAAAGAATATATTCGGGAAGCGGTATCAAACTTTGACGGAATTTTATTGCCTGGAAGTGATACTGATGTTGACCCGCTACGGTTCAATGAAGAACCGCACCCCAAATTAAAAACCATAATTCACGAAAAAGAACAAACTGATTTGGCAATTTTGGCAGAAGCGGAAAAAATCGGGCTTCCCATATTAGGAATTTGTTTCGGTATGCAAGTTTTGAATGTTTCACGGGGCGGAAGTTTGGTTCAAGATATTGATTCACAGATAGAAAACCCGATTAAACACGAGCAGGGAAAACCACTTGAAAGAAATTCACATTCGATTGAGATAAAAGAAAATAGCCGATTATCGCGTCTGATAACGAAGAATGAAGGCGTCAAGGTAAATTCACATCATCACCAAGCGGTAAGGGAAGTCGGTAGATATCTTTCTGCGTCGGCTTGGGCAAAAGACGGTGTGATAGAATGTTTGGAAGACAAACGCCCGGACAGATTCGTTTTTGGTGTCCAATGGCATCCCGAATTGAGTTGGAAAACGGATGAATTGTCGAATAATATTTTTAAGGAATTTGTAACAGCAGCGGAAGATTTTGCCGCAAAAAGGAGTTAAGTTTTTTGTGAAATCACTTCAACAAAAGAAAGTTAAATTAGGTATCGAAAGGCTTTTAGGCGATTCAAAATCTTTATTAAAAAATCTGAGAGTCGGGCTTATTTGCAATCAAGCATCGGTTAATCACGAATTTCAACACGCGGCGGATTTATTTTTTGAAGATTCGGATTTAAATCTCGTTGCCCTTTTTGGTCCGCAACATGGTATTCGGGGCGATGTGCAAGACAATATGATTGAAACTTCACACGCCACCGATAAAAAAACGAATCTGCCGGTTTATTCTCTTTACAGTGAAACGAGAATTCCGACTGAAGAAATGCTCAAAGATTTGGATGCGTTGGTTTTTGACCTTCAAGATGTCGGCTGCCGTGTTTATACATTTATTTATACGATGGCAAATGCGATGGAGGCTTGCGCTCGATATGGCAAAAAAATGTTTGTTTGCGACCGTCCGAATCCTATAAACGGCATTAATCTTGAAGGGAATTCGCTCGAAAATGAATATAAATCGTTTGTTGGGCAATATCCGATTCCGATGCGCCACGGTTTAACGGTTGGAGAATTGGCGCGGCTCTTTAATGAAGAATTCAAAATCGGTTGCGATTTAGTAATAATCGAAATGGAAGGCTGGCAACGTAATTTATATTTCGATGAAACCGATGTGCCTTGGGTTTTGCCTTCGCCCAATATGCCGACGGTTGAAACCTCGGTAGTTTTTCCGGCGACGGTTTATTTTGAAGGGACACAAGTGTCCGAAGGGCGCGGCACCACCAAACCTTTCGAACTTGTCGGTGCGCCGTATATTGATGCCGATGACTTAGCAAAAGAACTCGAAAAACAAAATCTTGCCGGAGTAACTTTCAGAGCCGTTAATTTTTTACCGACCTTTCAGAAACACGGCGGAAAATCTTGTGGCGGAGTGTTTTTGCACGTTACTGACAGAAATGTTTTTGAGCCTGTCATAACGGGAATTGCATTAGTTAAAACAATTTACGATTTATACACGGAGGAATTCAAATGGAAGGTTCCACCATATGAATACGTTTATGACAAAAATCCGTTTGACGTTATTTCAGGCACCAAAAAAACTAGAAAATTCATCGAAAACGGTGCAAGTTTAGAATCAATCAAACTTTCTTGGCAACAAGACGTAAATAATTTTAAGGAATTAAGAGAGAAATATTTGATTTATTAAAGTTCAAGTAGTTTCTTGGTTATTAAACCTAATGCAGTCAGCAATTACCTATGGCAATAGAGATTTTGAATGAATTGTCGAATTGCAGACACTTAAAGTGTTTATTGAATAAATTTTATGAATAATGTGTTTTTTACAGTTCTTTTGTCTTGGTTTTTGCCCGGGTTCGGTCATTTACGGCAAGGACGCTACAAACGCGGAATTATTATCGCAGTAGTTATCTGGACTGCATTTTTAATCGGAATACTGAGCGGCGGCGCTTCTTATCCCGGTTTTGAATTCAGAGACGGCGCACTACTTTACTTGCTCAATATCTTCTCGCGGTTCGGCAACGGTTTGGGCGCTATTGTGAGTTTTGTTTTTGCGTTAAATCCGCCAAAAGATGTCGCGGCACTTGCAACTTTTGAATACGGCGGAAGAATGTTAGAAGTCGCCGGACTTTTAAATTATTTGGCAGCAATGGATGCGGCGGATATATTTTTAGGAAGAAAAAAATGAATCATTATCTTTATTTAGCAATTTTCGCGCTGGTTATCTCTATAATTTTTGGAGTTATCGAACAGGGCGACAATCGCAAAAAATTTATTCACGGGCTTAAAATTTTTGCCCAATTTATGATTATTAGTTTGGTTTTGGGTTGGATTTTTTACTTCTTGCCTTGGAAATAAAATGGGTTTAGTTGAAACAGAAGGTTTGATATTAAAAAGCTACGGTTTAGCGGAAGCCGATAAAATCGTGGTTTTGCTGACACAAGATCAAGGTCTTTTGCGCGGCGTGGCGAAAGGTGCGAAACGCCCAAAAAGCAAATTCGGCGGCGCGCTCGAACCGTTTTCGATTGTGCAGGTCGAATATTTTCAGAAAGAACAAAACGAACTTGTTTCAATCCGGCAAATAGAATTGGTTAAATCGTTTTTTGATGCGGCTAGCAAACCGCAAGTTTTGCAAAAATTTGCTTATCTTTCCGAACTTTTATCCGAATTTGCGCCGCCGCACGATCCAAATGAAAGACTTTACCGAATGGCAAAAGTTTGTTTGGAAGCCGCAACAGAACACCCTGAAAGTCTGGAAAACATCGCGCTATATTTTGAGCTCTGGATTTTACGGCTCGGCGGTTATTTGCCGAATTGGGGACGCGGCGGGTCGAAGCCCCGGGGAGACAAATTTATAAAAGGGGA
>CALMEH010000702.1 GCA_937863115.1 uncultured Acidobacteriota bacterium | reverse complement strand
TTCGTCGTCGTCCATCAAAAATTCGGCAACACATCCGTAAAGTTCTTTAATTTTTCCGGCTTCGGGAATCGAAACGCGCAAACCTTGGGCAATATCCTTCGTAAAGTGCATTCCGCCGAACGGAAAAACTACTGTATGCTGAACTGCACCGCGCCCGAAAATCATCATTGAAGTAACTTCCGCACCGATATTTATCAGCGCACAGCCGTATTCTTTATCGTCATCGGTCAAAACGGAAGCCGCCGCCGCCAACGGTTCGAGCATCATCTGTTGGACATCAAAACCGGCGTTATTTACCGCTTTCAAGATATTTTGTCGTCCCGCACTCGGACTCGTAACGACGTGAATCCGGCTTTCGAGTCGTGCGCCGCTCATTCCGACGGGTTCAATAATTCCGTCTTGTCCGTCAATAATAAATTCTTGCGGCAGACGGTCGGCAATTTCCCAACCTGCGGGCAGAGGCATTGCGCTTGCCGATTCAATCGCGCGGTCAACATCTTCCTGTGAAATCTCGCGCCCTGCGCCCGCAACCGCGACGACTCCGGCTTTATTTTCGCCGCGTAGATGTTCGCCTGAAAGATTGACCGTAACCATCTGAACTTCCAAACCGCTCATCCGTTCGGCTTCTTCAACTGCGCGTTTTATGGCTTCGGCAACTGCGTCAGCCGTTGTGATGATTCCACCGCGAAGCCCACGCGAATCCGCCGTGCCAAACCCGACAACGCTCATCACACCGCTTTCCGACGCTTCGCCGATAATGCATTTAACCTTACTCGTCCCGATGTCTAAACCGACTGCTTGAATTTCACTATTCATCTGCTATTTTTTTTACTTTTTACTTTTTACTTTTTACTTCTTTAACTTTCCTTAAAAATCAAAACGCTCTGTGTTCCGCTGACATTTATGCCTGAAACATCTTTGCCTTTTCCGGCAATTCCTTCTAAACCGACTTTTAATTTTTTGCCGAGATTTTCCTTTGGCAAAATAATTTTTTTCTGTTCGCCCGAATCGGAAACAATCGCCAGCGGCTCGCTTAAATTCGATAAATCAACCGCCACAACGCGCTTTGCAAGATCATATTCTTTCCATTCATCGAGCATTTTCAGATACATTTTTACGCGCTCTTGATTTTCTTTTCTGGCTTTATCGGTGTTATCTCTGTTCCAACCTTGCAGATAAAACGGCGGTCTTTCCTCGCCTTTTTCGATGATGCCGAGAACGACCGCTTCATCATCCGCCCAAAAATCTCCGCCGTCAATTCTGACCAACGTTTTGGCATCGCGTTCGATGATATTGACACGCACCACATCGGGCAATACACGCGAAACCGAAGCGGATTTGACGAGCGTTAATTTTTCGACTTGCGATTTAATCTCCGTCAAATCGGCATTCCAAACGCCCGATTTTTCGGTGTGATTTTTGACAATGCGCTCAATTTCTTCTTTCGGCGCACGTTTTGAGCCGTTAATTTCAATCGCTTTGACATCAAAAAACGTCGAAGCCGTAATCGTCCGATAACCCATTACGAATAAAAATCCGAGACAAACCACAATCCCGACCAGCAAAAAAACCGGCACGAGAACATTCGCAAAATTTCCCGTGGACTTGCGGCGCGTCGGCGCAGAAGTCCGTCTTTTGCGCGGATTTTTCGCCACAGATTTATTCGTTGTCGTTCTTCTTTTTCTTACTGCTGTTGCCATATTTTTCTTAACGCAAAGACGCAAAGGATTTTAATTAAATCTTTTGCCTTTATTTTTTTAGCCGTTTTCAAAAAATCTTTGCGCCTTTGCGCCTTCGCGTCTTTGCGTTAAATATTCTTCAGTCTTTCCAAAATCTCGTCTGAAAGTTTTGTAATTGTTCCCGCACCTAACGTGATGACCAAATCATTTTCCTGCAAATGCGGAATGACTTTTTCGGCGGCGGTTTCGACTGCGCCGATGTAGTTTGCGTTTCTGTGTCCGTATTTCTTGATATTTTCGGTCAAAATTTCTGCCGTAATGCCTTCAATCGGCGATTCGCTGGCGGCGTAAATGTCGGTTACGAAAAGCACGTCGGCATTATTGAAACAGAGCGCGAATTCATTCATCAATTCCTGTGTTCGCGTATAACGATGCGGTTGAAAAATAATAACCGTGCGCTTGCCGTTCGAGCCGTTTTTTGCCGCTGAAAGTGTCGCCAAAATCTCGGTCGGATGATGTCCGTAATCGTCCACAACCGAAATGCCTTTGGCTTCGCCTTTGAACTGAAAACGGCGGTTCGCGTTCTGAAACCCGTTGAAAGATTCGGCGATTTTTTCAAACGGGACTTCGAGTTCGAGCGCAACGGCAATTGCGCCTAAAGCGTTATAAACATTGTGTTGTCCCGGCACGGGCAAATTTATTTCGCCCAAGTTTTCGCCGCGCCGCATCACCGAAAAAGTCGAACCGAAATTATCGTTAAAGCGCACATCTTGCGCCGAAATGTCAGCCTGTGCGGTCATACCATAAGTTACACGGCGGCGTTTGATGCGCGGAATGATAAGTTGCACGTTGGGATCGTCCAAACACAAAACACATGCGCCGAAAAACGGAACTTTATTGACGAAATCGGTAAAACATTGAACGACATCTTCCATCCCTTTGTAGGATTCCATATGTTCTTTATCAATGTTTGTAACCACCGCAACTGTCGGGTTTAACATCAAGAAAGAGCGGTCGGACTCGTCGGCTTCCGTTACAAACCAATCGCTTTTTCCTAATCGAGCGTTTGAGCCGAGCGTGTTCACAATGCCCCCGACAACGGTTGTCGGGTCAACTCCGGCGTGTCCGAGAATTGTGGCAACCATCGAAGTTGTCGTCGTTTTTCCGTGCGTTCCCGAAACGGCAACGGCGTAAGGTTTGAGCATCATCAATTCCGCCAGCATTTCGGCGCGTGGAATTACGGGAATGCCTTTTTCCTTCGCCAAAATAACTTCGGGATTGTTTTCTTTAACGGCGGAAGAATAAACCACAACCTGCGCGTCGCCGACGTTTTCCGCCTTATGCCCTTCGTAAATCTTCACGCCGAAAAGCGTTTCCAAGCGGTCGGTATTCTTGGATTTCTTCAAATCCGAGCCGGAAACCACGAAGTTAAGATTGCATAAAACCTCCGCGATGCCGCTCATTCCAATCCCGCCGATGCCAATAAAATGTATGTTTTTAACGTGCCGAAACATTCGTTTTTATTACAAATTACAAATTACAAATCGCTTTTTATCTTCGGAATAAGTGCGAGGTGAAAAGTGATAAGTGATATTTTTCGCTACTCGCTATCTATCACCTTTCACCTTTCACTTTTCACTTATTCCGAAGCATTTTTCGTTTATCATACAACTCGACAAATTACAGAAACCATTCTTAAAATCTGTAATTTGTAATCTGTAATTTCAATTTCTCCTTCTTAATTCTTCTATCAAATTAACCGTAACTTCCGCCGCATCTTTTCTTGCAAGTTTCTTTGCGGAAGTTTCCATTGCGCCGATTTTTTCGGGCGCGTTTATCAAATCTAAAATTTCGTTTGCCAAGCGTTCACTGCTCAAATCTTTTTGCAAAATCATCTTTGCCGCGCCGTTTTTCTCCAACGCTTCGGCGTTTTTGCGCTGATGGTCATCTGCCGCCGTAGGAAGCGGAATCATTATTGAGGCTTTTCCCGATGCCGCAAGTTCGGCACAGGTTGTCGCGCCGGCACGACAAATTACCAAATCGGCTTGCTTAAATTCCTCGACCATATTTGAAATGTATGGTCGAACGTCCGCCGCCGCAAAATTCGATTGCAAATAGCTTTCCTTCAATTTTTCAAAGTCCGCTTCGCCTGTCTGATGCGTAATTTCCAACTTTTCGGCGGGCAAATTGCCGAGCGCGTCAGCCATTGCGTTGTTTATCGCCCGCGCCCCTTGAGAACCGCCGAAGATCAGCAAATTTATTTTCTCGCCGCGCAATTTCGGGGCAATTTCAAAAAACTCTTTTCTCACCGGATTGCCGGTTACGACACCTTTTTTGCCAAAATAGGGCAAGGCTTCGTCAAACGTCAGGGCGGCTTTGGTAACAAACATCGCCAAACGACGATTCGTAAAGCCCGGAAGCGCGTTTGAATCCATCACCAAAGTCGGAATCCGCATCAGACTTGCCATCAAAAGCACCGGACCGGAAACATAACCGCCCGCGCCGACGACCACATCCGGCTTAAAATCCTTTATCAAACGCCGCGCTTCAAGAAAACTTTTCGGCAAAATCAGCAAACCTTTCAATTTGCCGACAAAACCGACGTTTTTGAGTCCCGCGCTGTTTATCAAAGAAAGCTGAAAACCGTTATCGGGAACAATTTTCGTCTCCAAACCTCGCGCCGTGCCGACGAACAAAACTTCCGATTCTTCATCGCGCCGCAAAATTTCTTTGGCGACGGCAATTCCCGGATAAATATGTCCGCCCGTTCCTCCGGCGGCAATTAGTATTCGCATTTCTTTTTATCACTTTAGACGGCGGGACTTTGAGACGGAGCGATTGCGGGAAAATCTCTCCGTCTCTCCGTCACTTTGTCCCATCGTCGAACTAAAACCCGCGTATTGCGAGATATTCAGCAAAATTCCGACGGCAAAAAGCGTTATAATTATCGAACTTCCGCCGTAAGAAATAAACGGCAGAGGAATTCCCTTTGCGGGCAGAATCGAAATCACGACCGAAATATTAAATAACGCTTGCACGGTAATTCCCGTGATAATTCCAATTCCTAAAAGCATTCCGAATCTGTCGGGCGCAAGTAGCGCGGCGCGAGTTCCACGCCACAAAAGTAAGCCGAATGTAATGACGACTGCCAGAGTGCCGACCAAACCCAATTCTTCGCCAACAACCGAAAAAATAAAGTCGGAATACGGATAAGGCAGGTAGAAAAGTTTCTGCTGCCCTTTGGCAAAACCTTCGCCAAGCACGCCGCCCGAACCGATAGCGTAGAGCGATTGGCAAACTTGGTAGCCCGCGTCTGCCGCGTGTTCGGGAGCGCACGGGTCAAAAAACGCCATCAATCTTTTAACGCGCCACGGGGCGAAAATCAGCATTCCAACGCCGAAAACAATCAAAGCCGCACCGACCGTTGCGAGATGTAAAATTCGCGCTCCGGCGGCAAAATAGACGGCGACGAAAACCGCGCACAGCACAATCGTCGTGCCTAAATCCGGCTCGAAAACAACCAAACCGCCCAAGAACATCAAAACCGCGACACACGGCACAACCGTTTCTTTCAAATCGCCGATGACCTTTTCTTTTTCGGTCAAAAACCACGCAAGGAATATCGGCAGAGCAATTTTTGCCAACTCCGAAGGCTGAAAGGAAACACCGGCAAATCTTATCCAACGCTTTGCGCCGTTAATCGCGGGAAAACCGAAAACCGCCATCAAAATCGCAACGGTTACGATTAAAATACCGAGAACAACGTATTTATTTTGATAAAGTTTGTAATCAATGCGCGAGCCGATATACATTGCAAACAGCCCCGCGAGCGTAAAAGCAAACTGCTTGAAGAAATAGGAAAACTGCGTCGCTCCGTCGGGATGATTTGCGGTTTCCTTGAGCGAAATCAACGCCGACGCGGAATAAACCATCACCGCACCAAACAGCGCGAGGCTTGCGGCAATCGCAAATAAAAACCAATCTATGCGTAACTTTTTCGCCATTTTCTTTAATTGGAGCGCAGGCATCTTGCCTGCCCGTTCGAGCGAAGCAAGAACGGAAAACGCTCGATTAATAATCAACTTTCGAGAAATCGCGGCGTGCGCGTTCGATGCTTCGCTGGAACGCGGGCAGGCAAGATGCCTGCGCTCCCAGTTATTTCACATCACATTCGCCGGATTACAATATAAAATAATTACCGTGTATTTCTTTTTCAACTCTTTTAATTCTTCGTCCTTTGCTTTTTGGTCTTTCTGATCTTGCTCATAACCCGCCGAAACGCCTCGGCAGAGAGGCTCGAAGAATTTAATTTCTTTTCCTTTTTCGTCCACCAGAACATTTTTTTCGTAACGCGCTTTCAAATCGTTCAAACGCTCTTCCGCCGTTACGACTTCAAACGAAATAACTTCGCCTTTGTCATTAAGCGTGTCGCGGCGGACTTCGGTTTCAAGCGTAATTTTTTCGGGCAAGCGATCATATTTCACCTTTGTCTGCGGCGTTGGAGTAGTTTTGTTATTCGCGTTTTCCATCGTCTTTTTATCGCAATTCTGATTGGTCTGCACCATCGCAAAAGCGAAAATAATTATAAAAATCAGCTTCATATTGCTTACCGAAAAAATCTTATCCAAATTCCAAAACCCGACAAGTGTTTTTTGTCGCTGAAAGCGATGAACATTATAGCCTAGCGAGAATCGCTAGGTAATTTGCGTTAAATGTTTCGCTCGCTGAAAGCGAGCAACAATCAACGCTTTTCTTTTGTTCGTCGCCTTCAGCGACGGAATTCGTTGTCAATGCAGTCCTAGCGATTCTCGCTAGGCTATAATGTCAGTCGCTTTCAGCGACAAAAACCAAAACTGCTTAAGGTTTAGTCAATAATTGATATGTTGCCCCAATTATCGGGCTTTTTTAGAACTTTCAAACATTCCCGTAAATCATTTTCGGGCGACAATATTTCGTTCATTCATTCCACAGAATCATTTTCGGGCGACAATATTTCGTTCATTCATTCCACAGAATCATTCACGGACTCCCGAAAACGGTTCATTCATTTCACAGAACCATTTTCGGATGCCCGAAAATGCGCCATAAACTCCACAGAACCATTTTTGGATGCCCGAAAATGCGCCATAAACTTCACAGAACGGTTCTGTGGAATGATTGGCGGAGATTTTGTCCACAAAATTTCATTTTCGGTCTTTAAAAACTCCGCCAAAAACTTTAATTAAGGCTTGATAAATTGCCGTTAGATTTAGCTGGTGGCAATTTATAGAACCTTTTGATTGTGTCCTAATTGCGTGTGGCTCAGATTTTTTAACCACGAAACAACACAAAACAACACGAATTTATTGACTTTGTTTCGTGCCGTTTCGTGTTGTTTTGTGGTTATTTTCCAAACAATACATTTTAAGACACTACTAACATTTCAAATAACTTTACTTCTAATTGGCGACCAAAAAATTTTTCTTCAAATCATTCACCGCGCTTTTGAAAACCTCGCCGCGATGCTCGAAACTTTTGAACATATCAAAACTCGCACACGCCGGCGCAAGCAAAACCGAATCGCCTTTTTCGGCTTGTTCGAGCGATTTTTTTACTGCGTCAGCCATTTCATCGGCACGAATAATTTCCGCCGTGTTCTTTAATTGCGCTTCGATGTTATCGGCATCTGCGCCAATTAAAACAAGGCTTCGGACTGTGCTTTCAATGAGCGGAATGAGCGGCGAATAAGGCGCGTTTTTGCCGAGACCGCCAAGAATCAGCACTGTTTTTCCGGCTTCTTCGCTCAAAGCCTCCAACGCTTTTAACGCCGCATCAACGCTCGTGGCTTTTGAATCGTTGTAAAATTTCACACCGTCAATTTCGCCGCAATACTCGATGCGATGCTCCACGCCCTTAAAGTTTTTGACGGTTTCGCGCATCGAATCCGGCGAAGCACCGCAAGCAAGTCCGGCGGCAAAACCCGCGAGAATGTTTTCAACATTATGCAGACCGCGCACAAAAATCTCGTCCCGCGTCGTCAAAACTTTTTCCTTGCCGTTGGCGCGACAAATCAAATCTCGATTGCGAAGAAATAAACCTTCATCCAATTCTT